>JBCCMT010000042.1:0-10910 GCA_039026195.1 Pseudomonadota bacterium
AGCAAACCTATGCAACGTAGAACATTTCGCCCCAGCGCTTATTGAGGGCTGGGCGAGAATGAGATGGGCAGACGAGGAGACAGGGATAAATTCTGTCAGCCCCTGTACAATGGCTAAAATGATCAACTGAAATAGCGGCATGACCCATCTTTTGCATAAACTTCGTCATATTCGCCCCGTTTGGGCCGAAACGAAACCGATCGTTAGGGCAATAGGGTGTAAACCTTGTGAAGAGAAGTCAGGCCGGAGCATATAAATGTCTTTTTATCGGGTGATGTTGGGAGGGGTCGCGCTCATCATGTCGGCTTGCGCTAGCCAAGGGGAGGATCGTCTGTCTTCACTTCCTTCTCCTGCCCAAGAAAGAACCGTGGAAGCCTTTGAGGTGGAGAATTACCGCCTTGATGCGGGGGATAAAATTAAGCTTGTGGTGTTTGGGGAGGATGCCTTGTCCGGTGAATTTGCCGTGGATGGAACCGGCCATGTTTCCCTCCCCTTGATTGGGGAAATCAAAGCGGGGGGCGGCACTGTGCGGGATTTCCAGCGGGCGGTGGATGACGCCTTACGCGATGGATATCTTAAAGACCCGCGGGTGAGTGCGGAGGTGAGCACCTATCGGCCCTTTTATATTTTGGGGGAGGTGGGACGGCCGGGCACCTATCCTTATCAAAATGGGTTAACGGTTTTAAATGCCGTGGCCACTGCCCAAGGCTTTACCTATCGGGCCAATGAGCGGGTGGTTTTTATCCGCCGCGATGGGGAAACCCAAGAAGAGAAATACTCTCTAACCTCCACCACCCCTGTCCGCCCGGGGGATACCATCCGCATTGGTGAGCGTTTCTTTTAGAGCGCATCGCGATAAAGCCTGCCCCGTACCTGATACGGGGTGTGAGCGGTTATCCGCTAAGTAAGGCGGATGAGAAAATGGGAAGGGACCTATTTTCCCGCCGAACGCGCGACAAAACAATAACCTAGAGCAATTGAGCGATCCGGAAGGAGCGCGAAATGATCTAGAGACACTTCACCTCTTAACCTGGCCCCCTTTTTGCACCCTTAACGGGTGTTTGTATGAAAAGGTCGTGGTCCCATGCGAAAAGCAACGCTTTTATTCTCCTTAACCCTCAGTGGCGCTGGGGCCATGGCGGGCGCTGCCATTGCGGATAGTTTTTTCACCCGGGACCGGAATATCAGTGTGCTGGAACGGCCCCGCCCTGATTATGAGGCCCCTGGGGTGCGGGCAGGGCAATTTATTGTCCGGCCTCGGTTAGATTTAGGGGTGGGGGCCACCTCTAACGCCTTTGCCGTCTCTAACCTCCCCGCCAGTGAAGGGCTAGATGCCTTTGAAGAAGAAGGCGATATTTACATTGTCGCTCGCCCAAGTGTGGGGGTGGAAAGCACGTGGTCTCGCCATGCCTTAGCTGCGGGGACTTACATTGAGGCCTTTCAAAATGACCGGTTTGACAATGAAGCGGTGACCAATGGTGGGGTCTTTTTAAACGGTCAGCTTGATGCGACCCGGACATCGGCCATCTTTGGGGGGCTTTCCTATGATGTGTTACATGAGTCTCGCCGGGTGAATAATGGTGCGGTCCTTCCAGAAACGCCCATTCAATATAATTTAGGCCAGGCCCATTTGGGATATCGCCATGAACTTGGGCGCCTCCGCTATACCGCCAGGTTGGATGCAGATCTGTTTGACTATGATGATGTCGACATCATTTTACTTGATCCGCAAGGGACGGGGGATCTCGATGGGGAGCTTGACCAAGACTTCCGTGACCGGACAGCTTATTCTGTTTTGGGCGAGGTGGGGTTTGCGGTCACGCGGGATGCCTCTATTTTTATTCAAGGTATCCATAATACGCAAAATTATGATGAGCCTGGCATCGCCGCCCTTGGCATCCCCGAGCGGGACAGTGAGGGATGGACCATCGCCATGGGGACGGAATTTGACTTAAGCCGCCTGAGCCGAGGGCGTGTCGCGGTGGGATATTTTGAGCAAGATTATAAAGACCCCCTCTTTGCCACAGCCTCTGGCGTGAGTGTGGATGCGCAAGTGGAATGGTTCCCGACGGAGCTGACCACCCTTACCCTCACCGGCAGTCGCGGGGCAGATGAAAGTGCGATTTTTGACACAGGCGGTTTTGTTTCCACCCGGCTTCAGGCGCGTGTGGATCATGAATTGCGGCGCAATGTTATTCTCTCTGCCTATGGTGAGGTGGGGACGGAGGAATATCCCGAAGCCTTGCAGATTATCAATCCAGAGGGCGGGGCAACGGACCAAGATGTGGACCGATATGGCTTTGGGGCAGGGGGCACCTATTATCTGAACAGATATGTGTCCACCAATTTATCCTATGCCTATTTTAATCAAGATATTCAACTTGATCGTTTTAATGGGGGATTTGGTGTGGATTATGATGTTCACGAACTTCTCTTAACCCTGTCTTTAGAACGGTAAGCTGATGACCGCACATACCTCAATCGCGCTTCCTTTTGGGTCAACCCCTCCCCCCTCCTTATTGGTGGATATTCCGCACGCTTGGGCAATCTTCAAACGGCGCTTTTGGGTCTTTCTGGCCACAGCCTTGACCACCTTGGTCTTGGTGACCATCGTTACCTTTCAATTGACCCCTAAATATTCAGCTGAAGCGCGGGTAGTCTTAAATGCAAGAGAAACCCAAGCCTTAGACGTCTCCGCCATTATTGCGGGCATGTCGCCCGATGCCGCAGTGGTGGATACGGAGGTAGAAATCATCCGTAGCCGGTCTCTTGCCACAAAGGTGGCAGAGAAATTAGAGCTTTCCACTGACCCTGCCTTCAACCCTACGTTGGAGAAAAAAGAGGAGTGGTTTTCTGCTTTTCTGCCAGGTCAGCTTAAAGATAAACCCCTTTCAGAAGACATCATTCGTCAGCAGATTGTGGACCGTTTGCTTGAAACCATTGAGGTCGAACGGGCAGGGATCACCTATGCCATTGTGATTACCGCCACGGAAGACCGCCCTGAGGTGGCCGCCCGCATCGCCAATGGGTTTGCTGAACAATATATCGTCGACCAACTCGATCAAAAATTCGAAACCTATAATCTGGTGACCACCTATCTTGGCAAAGCGGTGGAGGCCAATCGTGATCAGTTGCGGATTGCTGAGGACGCGGTGGAACGCTATCGCAGTGAAAACGGTCTTCTGTCAGCGGAGGGCTCATTACTCTCAGAGCAGCAGATTGCAGATATTCAAGCCCAATTGATTATCCAAGAGGCTGATTTGGCCGAACGCGAAGCGAAGCTAAAATCGGTTAACCGTCGCCTTTCCTTAGGCGCTGGGGTGGATGCCATTTCTGATGTATTATCCTCCCCCGTCATCACGTCTTTACGTACAAAGCAAGCAGATTTGGCCCGGCGCCGGGCGGATTTAGAAACCCGTTATGGCCCCCGTCACCCCGTCATGGACAATATCATGTCCGAAGAGGCGGACTTGGAAGCACAGATCGATAGTGAAATTGACCGTATCGTGGCGGGCTTACGAAATGATGTGGAGGTGGCCACCCAACGGGTTACATCTTTAAAAGAAAGCATCAATAGTTTAAAACTTAATCTGTCAACAGATAATAAGGCCCTTGTCCGGTTGCGGGAGCTGGAACGGGATGCCCAGGTCAGTCGCCGCAGTTATGAAGAATTGCTTGAGCGGTCTCAGCAGGCGGAACTTTTTGAAGATCTAGCTGAAGCTGATGCGCGCGTAGCGGATAGAGCCAGTGTGCCTACAAAACCGTCCTTCCCCCACACAGGTCTTAACATTCTGTTGGGGCTTTTCTTAGGGACAGCGTTGGGGGGCATGATGGTGGTCCTGACAGAGATTTTTGATAATGGGTTGCGCACCCAAGAGGATATCGAACGACAATTGGGGATGGGGACCCTGACCCTGATCCCGCAGCTTTCTAAGGATAAGCTTACAGAAGATATATCGACGCCGCAGGATTATGTGGTGGAACGGCCCCTATCGGCTTTTGCTGAAAGCTATCGGACGTTGCGCACGGGGTTAGTCTTAGGGGCAAAATCAGGCAAATCCAAAAAAGGGGGCCGGGTGGTGGCGCTGACCTCCGCTGTCTCTGGGGAGGGGAAAACCTCCTCCGCGCTTTGCTTGGGCCGTATCTCAGCTTTAGCCGGGGATAAGGTGTTGGTGATCGATTGTGATATCCGCCGACGGATGTTATCCGCAGCCTTCGAGAAGGGCCTCTTCGAAAAACAAGGGGCGGAGGATATGGGCGCGGCGGCTGAAATCGAATTGCGCGGGTTGGCGGAGCTTATCAGGGGCGATGTTCCCTTCCGCACGGTGGTGATGCGGGATGAAAAGACAGAGCTTGATATCCTGCCTGTGTCAAAGGATCATTCCGGGGTGGGGGACCTCTTTGGGACAGCACGATTTAAGGTTCTGTTGGAGAAACTACGTGCCCGTTATGATTTGATCATTTTGGATACCCCGCCCCTCACCGCTGTTGCAGAGGCAAGGGCGGCTGTGAATGCTGCGGATGTGGCGGTTCAATGTGTGCGCTGGAAGAAAACGCCCCTTGCGCTCGCAAAATCCGCTGCTAAAATTTTACGAGGAATTAAAACGCCTTTGGCGGGGGCGGCCTTGACGCAAGTGGATATGCGTGCCCAAGCTGGATATGGCTATGAAGGCAGTTACAAATATTATGCGCAGCACGGAAAATATTATTTCGACTAAAACCATTGCTGCCCTTACTCTTCTTTTTTGTCTGCTCACCGCCTGTACAACATCGCCCCCACCCCTGCGCGGGGAGGGGTTTGTGGTGCCCCTCACCTATAAAAAGATTACCTCCTATTTCGGGCCCAGAGATGGACGGCCCCATAGGGGCGTTGATTTCAGTGCCGATAGGGGAACAAAAGTTTGGGCCAGTGCCCCCGGCCGGGTAACCTTTGTGGGCCGACAGCGCGGCTATGGCCGTATTGTTATTTTGGACCATGAAAATGGGATGGAGAGTTATTATGCGCATCTCTCCGCCTTTTCTGTGAGAGAGGGCCAACGGGTGGCCCAGGGTCATCCCATCGGCAAGGTGGGGGCCAGCGGGAATGCCACGGGGCCGCATCTTCATTTTGAAATTCGGCAAGATGGGGTGGCAATAGACCCAATGCGCTTTTTACCGCTTTAATTTCCTCGCCACATAGCGAGGTCGGGATGACTCTTGGGTAAATGCCCGCTAAGCGCGAAAGTTATGACAGATATTTCTCACCCAGCTCGCGTTTTCTCAGGGGTTCAGCCCACCGGCAATTTGCATCTTGGCAATTATCTTGGGGCCATTCGCAAATTTGTGGATCTCCAGCATGAGTATGAATGCCTTTATTGCATTGTGGATCTGCACGCCATCACCGTGTGGCAGGACCCAAAGGCCTTACGTGATCAAACCCTAGAAATCGCAGCGGCCTATATCGCCGCGGGGGTTGACCCTCAAAGGGCAATTATTTTTCATCAGTCTGCGGTGACGGCCCATGCAGAATTGGCATGGGTTTTCAACTGTATTGCCCGTATGGGGTGGCTGAACCGCATGACCCAGTTCAAAGATAAGGCGGGTAAGGATAAAGAGCGTGCCTCTGTGGGGTTATTTGTCTACCCGAACCTCATGGCGGCTGATATATTGGCCTACCGCGCGACCCATGTGCCCGTGGGGGAAGATCAAAAACAACATTTAGAATTGGCGCGGGATATTGCGGCAAAATTTAATAATGATTTTGAGGCGGAGAATTTCTTTCCCCTGCCCGAACCATTGATCAAAGGGGCAGGGGCGCGGGTCATGTCTTTACGTGATGGGTCCGCGAAAATGTCAAAATCAGACCCCTCTGACCTTTCTCGGATCGGGCTGCGCGACGACGCAGATACCATGCTTAAAAAGATCAAAAAGGCAAAAACCGACCCTGAGCCTTTGCCCAGTGAAGTAGACGGGTTGGACGGTCGGGCCGAGGCGCGAAACCTTGTGGGGCTTTATGCGGCGCTTTCAGGAAAAACGATGGAAGAGGTTTTGCAGGAATATGGGGGCCAAGGCTTCGGGGTTTTTAAGCCTGCTCTTGCTGACCTCACCGTAGCGAGCATTGCCCCCATCTCTGAAGAGATGAACCGGCTATTAGAAGCGCCCGCCCATTTGTCCAACATCTTAAGCCAAGGGGTGGAGAGGGCAGACAAGATTGCAGCGCCCATCTTAAAAGAGGTTAAGGAAACGGTGGGGTTTTTGGTTTAACAGCTTCTCAAAATGATAGGGCGAGATAAGGGGGCTTAGACAGGTGCATGGCTGGGGCTTTCCATATTTTGGTGAGAAATTTAAAAGAGAGTGGGCTGAAAAGAGGCTATTGGCATGGATGATCTACAGCCGGTAGAAATTGAAAAAGAACCCATTGGGCGAAGTCGGGCGGGGGACTTTGTCTTTGGGGCCTTTGTGGGCATTATCGCGATTATCTCCGCCATTATGTTGGGGGAGCTTGGGGCGGGCCCGGCCATTACCATTATCTCCTTTTTCCTCCTGGCTCTCTGTTTGCGCTATTTCACCCTGCGCCATGCGCCAGTGGTGGCCATTGGGGTTGATGTGACAGAGGAAGAGCTTGCGATCCTTAAGCGGATGCGCACCCTGGTGGGCGCCCTTCCTCAGCCTGTGATGATCTTAGATGGGGAAAGCATTGTGGAAATGGTCAATCCTGCTTGTATCAAAATGTTTGGTGAAGATCTGATAGATAAGCATATTTCCAGCTTTATTCGCAGTCCTAAAGCCTTAGATGTTTTGCGCAATGCCCGGCGACAGAACGCCTTTACAGAGGCTGAGTTTACCAGCACCGGCGCTACAGAGCGCACACATCTTTTTTATGCAGCCCCCTTAGATCAAGATCGGTTGCATGGCGATGGCCGTATGATTGTGATGATCCGTGACCGCACGAAGCAAAAAAAGCTTGAGCAAATGCGGACGGATTTTGTGGCCAATGCCAGCCACGAGCTGCGTACCCCTCTCACCTCCATGGGCGGGTTTATTGAAACCCTTCAAGGGCACGCCAAAGACGACCCCATCGCGCAAGAGAAATTCTTAAATATCATGGCGCGTCAGACAAACCGGATGCTTCGCTTGGTAGAAGACCTCATCGGGTTAAGCGCCATTGAGCTGAATGAGGCGAAACCCCTGACAGATATGGTGGATTTGGATGAGGTCGCAGGGGCGGTGGCGGAAACCTTAACCCCTATGGCCCTTAAGCAAAATATCGATTTTGAACTCATCAGAAGCCAAACCCCTCTTTGGATGGATGGGGACCGGTTGGAAATCTTCCGTGTCGTGCAGAATTTATGTGATAATGCGATGAAATATGGGGCCGCTGAGGGGGGGCAGCAAACAAAAGTCATCCTTCGGGTGGGCCAAGGGGTCCCGCCGGAAATAGATGCGCTCGACCATACAGGGGAGAGCCCCCAGCAAACAGCTGTTCGGGCCGGGGCGGACATATCAGAATTGGTATGGCTGCAGGTTCAAGACAATGGCGGGGGCATCGATCGGAATGACCTGCCGCGATTAACGGAACGGTTTTATCGGGTGAACCCGCAGCTTAGTCGTTCTATGGGGGGGACAGGGCTTGGCTTAGCGATTGTGAAGCATATCCTTCAGCGCCATCAGGGGGGATTGCAAATTGCCAGCACACCGAATGAAGGGGCCACCTTTACGTGCGTTTTTCCCTTAGCAAGATCAAAGGCAACCCCCCCTCGGCTGGAAAAAGAGGCCTCTTAGATTGATCAGTTGACATGACGGGGTGGGCCCAAAACTGGACAGGCGCACTACATGCGCCTATAGTGTGCGCTGACATTCATCTTTTATGGAATAAAGCCCCAGATCTATAATCGTGACGGTTGTAATTTTGCTTTTCTACAAGAATCTGTCACATAAATCAGGCAGATGAATACAACGATATTGGAGAGACGAATGCCCTTTGGGTTGTTAAAATCTGTAACCGGCCGGCTTGAAAAGGTCGACATTGCCCTTGCCACCATGGGCGGTGTTGTAGAGCAACAGGTTGCGGATGCGATCTCCTCCTTCGAAAAAGCGGATATTCCCCTTGCGGAGGCGGTTTGTGCACGGGATCAAACCGTTGATGAGCATGAGAAGCTGATCGAGCGGCAGGTGGTGGGTATATTAGAGGAGAAAAGCCCCACGGGCTCTGATCTTCGTCGGGCCATGACGGCTATTAAAATCGCTGCAGAGATGGAACGTATCGGTGATCTTTCCAAAAATGTGGCAAAGCGGACAACGGTCATTGCTGACTTGGATGATGTGGATATCAGCCAAGGGATGATCCCAGGGACCGCCCGTATGGGCCGTCGGGCGCTCACTCAATTTGGGGAAAGCCTTGATTGTCTTTTCCAAAATAATCCCGAAGCAGCCCTGGTGGTGCGAGATGCGGATGATCAAATTGATGATCTTTATAACTCCATTTTCCGTGAAATCCTATTGGGGATGACGCAATATTCAGCGGGCGTTCTATTGGGGACGCATCTTGTGTTCGTTGCAAAGAATTTCGAACGTATTGGTGACCATGCTACCAATATCGCTGAGCGGGTCCATTATACGATCACGGGATTAGAGCTGACAGAGGAGCGCCACAAAACGGACCAGACCAGTGTGGCGCCATTAGAGAAAGAAATATTAGAAGGTTCCCAAAAGGCCTCTGCCCCTGGGAAATAGTGTGTGACCATGACACGGGTTTTGATTGTTGAAGATGAAGACGCCATTGCGGCATTGCTTGATTATAATCTTTCTAAGGAAGGGTTTGAAACGATTACCGCCACCGACGGGGAAGAGGCCCTTTTAAAAACGGAAGAAGAGCGGCCGGACGTGATCGTCCTTGACTGGATGCTCCCCAATGTATCAGGAATTGAGGTGTGCCGGCGGCTTCGCGGGAAAACGGAAACCCAAAATATCCCTATTATCATGTTAACAGCGCGGGCTGAGGAAAATGATAAAATACGGGGCCTGGAAACAGGGGCGGATGATTATATGGTCAAGCCGTTTTCTATGACGGAACTGGCCGCCCGTATACGGGCGGTGTTGCGCCGTATCCGTCCGGGTCTGGTGGCAGAGGCGGTTACCTTTGGAGATATTGAGGTGGACCGCGCCTCCCACCGGGTGAAGCGAGGGGAGAAAGAAATTCATCTAGGGCCCACGGAATTTCGCTTGCTTGACCATTTGATGCAAAACCCTGGCCGGGTTTTCTCGCGGGAGCAGCTATTAAATGCCGTATGGGGATCAGATGTATTTGTGGAGGCCCGCACGGTGGATGTGCATATTGGCCGCCTTCGCAAAGCGCTGAACAAACATGGCGACACCAACCCCATTCGTACGGTGCGATCAGCAGGCTATGCGCTAGAGGCAAGCTGATTTTTAGCTAGAGCGCATCGCGGATAAGTGTGTGCGGTTATCCGCAAAGTAAGGCGGATGAGAAAATGGGAAGGGACCCATTTTCCCGCCGAACGCGCGGCAAAACAAGAAACTAGAGCAATTGAGCGATTCCAAATGAACGCGAAATGCCCTAGATCGGTTTTCGTCAGATCTTCTACATGCATTAATATTTATCGCCGCCAAAATACTGGCGCGAATAAAACCAGTATTGTTAGAAGCTCAAGCCGCCCTAACAGCATAGCGGCGCTCAACACCCATTTCGCCCCGCCCGGGAGAGGGGCATAATTCCCGGCAGGGCCAATAATATCTCCTAATCCTGGCCCCACATTGGCGATGGCAGAGCCCGCCCCAGAAAGGGATGTGACCGTATCCAGACTGAAAAAGGATAACAGGACGGCGATGGTGGCGAACACAGCAAAATAGATAAAAAAGAAACTTAAAACCGAGAGGAAAACATCATCGGTTAAGGGGCGGCCATTATAGCGCGCTTTGGTCATGCGGTGGGGATGCGCCAACCGCCGGCCATAAAGGGCGAGGGCGGAAAAAGCGACTTGCAGTCGGAAGACCTTCAGGCCGCAGGAGGTTGAGCCCGCACATCCGCCCACAAACATGATACAAAAGAAAAACCCTACCGCGAAAGACCCCCACATTCCATAATCAGTGGTCGCATAGCCTGTTCCTGTCATGATGGAGACCACATTAAAGGCAGAGAGCCGAAGCCCGGTGAAAAAATCAAAGTCGAAAAGGGCGATAATCCGGGCTGCGATAATCGCGATAAATAAACTCGCCGCCAGGAGGAAAAATCGAACTTGCGCATCTTTGATCGGTGCAGAGAGCTGTCCGCGAAGAAATAATAAATACATCCCAAAGGGAAGGGCCCCCAAAACCATGAATAAGGTGGCCACAAGATCAATGGGCCCGATGATATAAGCATTGTTCAGAAAATATCCGAAAGAGGCATCTTTCGTGGAGTATCCACCGGTGGCGATGGTGGTCATGGCGTGATTGATGGCATCAAAACTGCTCATCCCCATGAGCCAGTACACCACACAGCATACCCCTGTTAAGGTCACATAGAGGGAAGTGATCGCTGTGGCGATTTGCGATGCGCCGGGCAATATTTTGTCAGAGGGGTCTGAGCTTTCCAGCCGAAAAAGCTGCATCCCCCCGACGGACAGAAAAGGGAGAATCGCGATGGCCATAATGATCACCCCGATCCCGCCAATCCATTGCAGGAGGGATCGCCACAGCAAAAACCCCTTTGGCGCCGTATCAAGACCTGTCACCACCGTGGCCCCAGTGGTGGTCAGCCCTGACATGGCCTCAAAAAAAGCATCTGTGTAGGACATATTCATGGTGCCAATCCAAAAGGGAAGGGCAGCAATCACCACCAGGGCGACCCAGCTGGCTGTGGTGATCAAAAATCCTTGCCGCGTGGTGATGTTTTCTATTTTACCCCATGACGATGCGGTAAGACCTGCCCC
>JBCCMT010000043.1:0-10878 GCA_039026195.1 Pseudomonadota bacterium
AGCTGGCTTGATCAAACCCATTGTCCCCCGTTTTGAACGGGCGCAATCGGTGGGCATTATTGGGGCGGGCCCCGGCGGATTAGCTGCGGCGGACCGTCTGCGGACGGAGGGGTATCAGGTGACCATTTATGATCGCTATGATCGTGCAGGGGGCTTGCTGACCTATGGCATCCCTGGGTTTAAATTGGAAAAAGACGTGGTGGCCCGGCGGATTGAACGCCTAGAAGATTCCGGCGTCGAGTTTAAGCAAAATCAGGATATTGGGGGAGATACTCCCTTTGCAGCGCTAGAGCAAAAGCATGATGCTATTCTCATTGCCACCGGTGTTTACAAACCACGGGATTTGGAAATTCCGGGAACGGGGAATGAGGGGGTTGTTGCGGCGCTTGACTATCTCACCGCTTCAAACCGAAAGGGGTTTGGAGATGTGGTGCCCGCCTTTGACAATGGTCAATTGAATGCCAAGGGCAAGCATGTGGTGGTCATCGGCGGTGGAGACACTGCGATGGACTGTGTGCGGACGGCTGTGCGTCAAGACGCAGCCTCTATTTCTTGTCTTTATCGGCGGGACCGAAAAAACATGCCCGGCTCTGCGCGGGAGGTGTTGAATGCCGAAGAAGAAGGGGTAAAATTCCAGTGGCTTTCTGCGCCGAAACTTCTTTTAGGCGATGCCAGCGGGGTTACAGGGGTGCGGGTGGCTAAAATGCGGCTTGGCGCGCCTGATCAATCTGGCCGTCAGTCTCCAGAAGAAATCCCTGGTGAGGTTGAGGATATCAAAGCAGATTTGGTCATCAAAGCCTTAGGGTTTGAACCTGAAGATATTCCAGGCCTGTTTGGACAACCGGCCCTTGAGGTCAGCAAATGGGGAACTTTAAAAGTGAACCCCTCCAGCTTTGAAACCAAAATGCCTGGTGTCTTTGCTGCAGGGGATATTGTAAGCGGGGCCTCACTTGTGGTGTGGGCTGTTCATGATGGTCAGCGTGCAGCCAGTTCTATCCATGATTATTTGTCTGAGAAAATGGCAGCGGATCCTGCTGCCCGCTTAACATCTATGGTATCTTAGCATTATGACAAACGACGATTTTTCTGCTCCTTCTGTTTCTGCTTCAACTTCCCATCAGTGGCCAGAAGATTTCAACGGCCTTTACGACCGCCGCGATGAAAAAGACGCGTGCGGCGTAGGGCTCATCGCGGTGACGGACGGAAAGCCTCGCCGTGAGGTGGTGGCAAAAGCCATTGATGCGCTTAAAGCTGTGTGGCACCGCGGGGCTGTAGCCGCCGATGGGAAAACTGGTGACGGGGCGGGGGTTCGGGTCGGCGTTGCTCAAGATTTTTTCAAGGACAAGGTAGCCCGCGCTGGGCATACCCCCCATAACTCCGACGTGTGTGTGGGGATGATTTTCTTGCCGCGTACGGATTTTGGGGCGCAAGATCGCGCCCGCGCCATCGTGGAAGCGGAGATTTTAAGGTTTGGGTTTCATCTTTATGGGTGGCGTCAAGTGCCCGTTGACCCGACTATTATTGGCGCGCGGGCAAATGCGGTTCGCCCAGAAATTGAGCAAATTCTATTTCATGACCCCCAAGGGCGGTCCGTATCGGACCTTGAACGGGCCCTTTATCTTGTTCGTCGGCGGATTGAATCGCAAGTGGCTGAAATCGGGATGCCCGATTTTTATATTTGCTCACTTTCTCAGCGAGATGTAATCTATAAGGGAATGTTTCTCGCTGCGGATATTGATCGGTTCTATCATGATCTGAATGATGAGCGGTTTGTTTCTGCCTTTGCCATATTCCACCAGCGATATTCCACTAATACCTTCCCCGAATGGCGGTTAGCGCAACCTTTCCGGATGTTGGCCCACAATGGTGAAATTAATACCGTACGGGGAAATATTAATTGGATGCGCAGCCATGAGATTAAAATGGCCTCCCATGTGTTTGGCGACCATGGGGGAGATGTAAAACCTGTGATCCAGCCGGGCGCGTCCGATAGTGGTGCGCTGGACGCGGTTTTTGAGGTGCTTGTCCGAGGCGGGCGAAGTGCGCCGATGACCAAGGCGCTTTTAATTCCTGAGGCATGGTCAAAGCGGACCATGATTATGACCCCAGAGCGGCGGGCCTTTTACGAATATTGTAATGCGGTGATGGAACCTTGGGACGGCCCTGCGGCGATTGCTGCCTTTGATGGCCGGTGGGCCGTGGCGGGGCTTGACCGAAACGGGTTGCGTCCCTTGCGCTATGCTCTGTCCGATGACGGATTATTGGCCGTGGGCTCTGAAACGGGGATGTGCCCCTTGGGGGATAAGCATATTCTTAAACGTGGCGCGGTCCCCGCTGGCGGCATGATTGCCGTTGATCTGGAGGAGCAAAAATTCTACGGGCCAGACGATATTTTGGACCGCCTGACGGAGGCTCATCCTTATGGGGATTGGCTTGAGAATATTGTCAATCTTGACGATGAAATCGTGCCTGGTCCAGAGGAGCGTCTCTTTGAAGACGCAGAGCTGGCGCGTCGACAATATGCGGCTGGGTTTACCAATGAGGATCTCGACCTGATCCTGAGCCCCATGGCTAAGGATGGCAAAGAGGCCATAGGCTCCATGGGGGATGACACGCCGTTGGCGGTGTTATCCGATCAATATCGGCCTCTCTCTCATTTCTTCCGTCAACGGTTTAGTCAGGTGACTAATCCCCCCATTGACCCCTTGCGAGAGGGGCGGGTGATGAGCCTGAAAACGCGGTTCAAAAATTTAGGGAATATCCTTGCGGAGGATTCAGGTCAAACAGATGTTTTCGTGCTGGAGGGCCCCCTCCTAACCAATGGCATGTTAAGCCGGATGGAAGCCATTTTAGGAAAAGGCATTGTCAAGATTGATTGTACCATGCCCTTGCCAGGGGATGGCCCCCATGGGGAGGCGTTGCGCACCCATCTTGATCGTATTCGGGAAGAGGCGTGCGAGGCTATTCGTAATGGTGCGTCCCATGTGATCTTAACTGATGAGGCGCAAGGTCCCACCCGGTTGGCCGTCCCTATGATTTTGGCCACAAGCGGGGTCCATTTGCGGTTGATTGATGAGGGCTTACGGTCCCATTGTTCTTTGAACGTCAAATCTGCGGAATGTGTGGATAGCCATTATGTGGCTGTTCTGATTGGGGTGGGGGCGACCACGGTAAACCCCTATCTGGCCCTTGATACGGTGGCCAGTCGCCATGCCGCTGGCCGGTTTGGCCATATGTCGTTAATGGATGTGTTGTCCAATTATAAAAAGTCCATTGAGGCGGGCCTTCTTAAAATTATTTCAAAAATGGGGGTCTCCGTCCTTTCAAGTTATCGGGGGGGCTGTAATTTTGAGGCGCTCGGCCTGTCGCGGTCCCTCATTGCAGAGTTTTTCCCCGATGCTACTAGTCGGGTGTCTGGCTTAGGGCTGCCAGGTCTTGAAAAGTCCATTAAGGCTTTGCATCAAAAAGCGTGGGACCCTGATTTGGTGCGCCTTCCCGTCGGCTCATTCTACCGTGTACGAGCAAAGGGGGAGCGCCATGCCTATGAAGCGAAGGCCATTTCTCATCTTCACCAAGCGGTGCGATATGGCGATTATGGAGCGTTTAAAGAGTTTTCCTCTATCCTGTCTTTGCAGGAGCCGATCCAGCTTCGGGACTTGCTCGATTTTAAGCATGTGGAAGAGAAAACCCCTATTGAAGCGGTGGAAAGTGTCAATGCGATCCGCCAGCGTTTTGTCACGCCGGGCATGTCCTTAGGCGCCCTTTCGCCAGAGGCCCATGGCACCTTAAACTTGGCCATGAACCGAATTGGGGCCAAATCCGTTTCGGGGGAGGGGGGCGAAGACCCCGCCCGTTACCATCGTCAAGCCAATGGCGACAATATGAACTCTGCCATCAAGCAGGTGGCCTCTGGCCGGTTTGGGGTGACGGCAGAGTATTTAAACCAATGCCGCGAAATTGAAATTAAGGTGGCCCAAGGGGCAAAGCCTGGCGAAGGCGGACAATTGCCTGGATTCAAAGTCACCGAATTTGTGGCCAAGATGCGCCATGCCACAAAGGGGGTCACGCTGATCTCACCGCCGCCCCACCATGATATTTATTCCATCGAAGATTTGGCGCAGCTCATCTATGATCTAAAACAAATCAATCCCATCGCGCGGGTCTGTGTGAAGCTTGTGGCCTCCGCTGGGGTGGGAACCATTGCGGTGGGTGTTGCGAAGGCCAAGGCCGATGTGATTTTGATCTCCGGCCATGTGGGGGGGACAGGCGCCAGCCCGCAGACCTCCATCAAATTTGCCGGCAGCCCCTGGGAATTAGGATTGGCAGAGGCCAATCAAATCCTGACCCTGAACGATATGCGAGAGAATGTCACTTTACGGACCGATGGGGGCCTCCGCACGGGTCGCGATATTGTGATTGCCGCCATGTTGGGGGCGGAGGAGTTTGGGATCGGCACCCTCTCCCTCGTGGCCATGGGGTGCCTGATGGTACGTCAGTGTCAGTCGAATACCTGCCCTGTAGGGATCTGTACCCAAGATGATGCCTTGCGGGACCGTTTTGTGGGCACAGCGGAGCAGGTGGTGAACTTGATGACTTTCCTTGCCGAGGAGGTGCGGGAAATTTTATCTCAGCTTGGGATGACCTCCCTGGAAGATGTCATTGGACGGACGGATCTGCTGCAGCAGGTCTCCCGCGGCAGTGGTCACCTTGATGACCTTGACCTCAACCCTCTTCTGGTTCGGGCGCAAGAGGGGACACGTCCCCCCCGTTCCACCCGTGCGTTGCGGAATGATGTGTCTGAAACCTTAGATGACCAGATTGTGCTCGACGCTGCGCCTGTGTGGGAGCGGGAAGAGAAAATGCAGCTCACCTACACCGTGAAAAACACCCACCGCACCGTGGGCACCCGCACCAGTGGGGAAATTGTTCGCCGGTTTGGCAAAGACGGCTTGGCCGATGGTCACCTCACCCTTTCCCTTAAGGGCTCTGCAGGACAGTCGCTGGGCGCCTTTGGGGCAAGGGGGCTTCGCCTAGAGGTAGAGGGCGATGCCAATGATTATGTGGGCAAAGGCCTCTCTGGGGCGCATATTGTTCTCCGTCCCTTCCGGGATGAGCCGCGCCAGAATGACGTGATTATTGGGAACACTTGCCTTTATGGTGCCACCTCAGGGCAGCTTTTTGCCGCAGGCGCTGCGGGGGAGCGTTTTGCGGTGCGAAACTCTGGCGCTATCACGGTGGTTGAGGGCTGCGGGTCAAATGGCTGTGAGTATATGACCGGCGGGACTGCGGTCATCCTAGGGTCGATTGGTGATAATTTCGCTGCCGGAATGACCGGTGGAGAAGCTTATATTTACGATCCGCAAGAGCGGTTTGAGCTTCTTGTGAATCCTGAACATGTCGGGTGGAGCAGATTGGCTAAAGGCGGGAAATCCGATGAAGCCTGTCTGTCTCTTATTCAAGCCCATGTGGCGGCCACGGGGTCTGAAAAAGCAGCAGAAATATTAGAAAATTGGGAGAATGAGCGCGGGCATTTCTGGTATGTGGCGCCCCAAAGCTTGGAGGTGGATGAAACCAAAATTCTCCCCTTGGAAGAAAATGTTTCGTAAAGGAAACTGCGCACTATTAATCCTCATTTAGGGGATTATATGGCATAATATCGCCAATTTTAGTTGCGCAGCTTTCATGGGTGTGATAGCGCGATTTTTAACAAAGAGTAAGGAATAGGCAAATGCCGACTATCCGCCTTATCGCAAACAATGTTGTCGCGACCTCTGTGGTGGGCGTCGGTGTTGTTGCGCGCGCTCTTGCGCTCGTCGTCCTCCTCATTATTAGGACCCCACGGGAGCAGCTTCGGTAAGGATTTAATTCTCCTTCACCCCCGCAAAGCTCCCGGAAAAGGGAGCTTTTTTTTTAATTTAAGACCAAAACGAACTCTAAAGACCAAAATATAAGTGACGACAGAATGACCTTAAAAAAACGAAGTGATGCCATTACCAAAGGTCCCAGCCGGGCGGCAGCGCGGGCCATGTTGCGCGCCACCGGCATGACAGACGAAGATTTTGAAAAGCCCATTGTGGCGGTGGTAAACACCTACTCCTCCGTCACGCCCTGCAATATGCATTTGCGGGAGTTGGCGGGCCCTGTCTGTGACGGCGTTCGCGAAGGCGGCGCGGTGCCCGTAGAATTTGGCACCATTGTGGTCTCTGACGGCATCACCATGGGGCATGAGGGGATGCGCGCCAGCTTGATGTCCCGCGAAGTGATTGCAGATTCGATCGAATTGGCCGTGCGGGGTCATGCCTTGGATGCGGCCATCATTTTGGTGGGCTGTGATAAAACCTTGCCGGCCGCTGCCATGGCCTTGGCGCGCATGGATGTGCCAGGCGTGATTTTCTATGGTGGGACCATTGCAGCAGGTTGCTTAGGCGGCAAAGACATCAGCATCCAGGATGCGTTTGAGGCCGTGGGCGCCCATGCCCAAGGCAAATTGGATGATGAGGGGTTATTGGCCGTTGAGAAAAATGCCTGCCCCGGCGCGGGCTCTTGCGGGGGGCAGTTTACCGCCAACACCATGGCCATGGCGCTGGCCTTTTTGGGCTTAGCGCCCTTAGGGGCGGGGGACCCGCCTGCCACCCATGAGGCGAAAGCGGGGGAGGCTCACCGATGCGGCGTGTTGGGGGCCAAACGCGCGCTAGAGGGGCCCGATAGCCGTACCTTTGTGACCGAAGAAAGCTTGCATAATGCCGCCCTTTCCGTGGTGGCCTCCGGCGGGTCCACCAATGCCGTGTTGCACCTTGCCGCCATTGCGGCGGAGGCGGGGGTGCCTTTCTCCATTGATATTTTTGACCAATTGTCCCGACAAGCACCGGTATTGGCGGATATGAAGCCTGGCGGCAGATATTTAGCGGCAGACTTGTATGAAGCCGGGGGCTGCCGGTTATTTGGCCAGCGCTTGCAAGAAACAGGCTTGTTAAAAGACACCCCCACCGTGAGCGGGGAAAGCTTATTTGCCGAATTGGCCAAGGGCAAAGCCACCGACGGCCAGCAAGTGGTCCGCCCCTTAGATAACCCGTTGAAGAAAACCGGGGGTTTGCGCATCCTTTATGGCGATATCGCGCCCGAAGGCAGCGTCTTGAAAACCGCTGGCTATGCCAAAGAAACCTTTGAAGGGGTCGCCCGCATCTTTGAATGCGAAGAAGACGCCTTTGCCGCGGTTTCAGCCAATAAAATTGTCGAAGGCGACGTGGTGGTTATCCGGTATGAGGGCCCTTCTGGTGGCCCTGGCATGAGAGAGATGTTGGCCGTCACCGCCGCTTTGGCGGGCCAGGGACTAGCGGGCAAGGTTGCCTTGATGACCGATGGCAGATTTTCTGGCGCCTCCCACGGTTTTGTGATCGGCCATATCGCCCCAGAAGCCGCGAGAGGCGGGCCCATTGGCTTCTTGCAGGAGGGGGATAAGATTAAAATTAACGCGGAAACCCGCGAAATTAATGCGGATATTGACTGGGAGGCGCGACGAAAAGCCCATATCCCACGTCCGCCAAATCGCTTCGGTGGTGCTTTTGATAAATTTGCAGCCTTGGTAGGATCTGCAAGTCAAGGTGCCACAACATTTGTTCGACATACAACTGATCAGAAAGGGACATCATGACCACTCAAACCGAAGAAATGCGCGTTTTTACGAAAGATGACGTAAAGGCGGGGACCTTTAAAAACACCACCATTGCGGTCATTGGCTATGGGAGCCAAGGTCGGGCTCACTCCATGAATTTACGCGATAGCGGTGTAGATGTGATCATCGGCGCCCGCCGGGGGGGACCCTCTGAAACCAAAGCCGAGGCCGATGGCTTCCGCGTTTTAAGTCCAGCAGATGCGGCAAAAGAAGCAAGCTTCATTGCCATCACAGCGCCGGATATGGCGCACCAAGATATTTTTGAAAATGATATTCGCCCGAATTTGAACAAGGGTGATACCATCATGTTCGCCCACGGATTTTCCGTTCTTTATGGCCGGGTGAAGCCTGGCGCTGATATCGATGTGATAATGGTGGCGCCAAAGGGTCCTGGGGATCTCGTTCGCCGGGAGTATGAAAAGGGCCGCGGGGTGCCTTGTCTCTTTGCTGTTCATCAAGACGCAACCGGCGCTGCGACGGACAAAGCCTTGGCCTATGCCGATGCCATTGGCGGGACCGCTGCGGCCATTTTCGAAACCACCTTCCGTGAAGAAACAGAAACAGATTTATTCGGGGAACAAGCGGTTCTCTGCGGCGGTGCCACAGAGCTTGTGGTGATGGGCTATGAAACCTTGGTGGAAGCTGGGTATCGCCCTGAGATGGCTTATTATGAGTGCCTACACGAATTAAAATTGATTGTAGATCTCTTGCATGAAGGCGGCATGGCCAAAATGCATGAATTCATCTCTGAAACCGCCGCCTATGGCGACTTGGTCTCTGGCCCTCGGGTCATCAATGAAGAAACCCGGGAGCGGATGCGCGCCGTTTTGAAAGACATTCAAGATGGCAGCTTTGCGCGGGATTGGATTTTAGAGAACCAAGCGGGCAAAGCCCGTTATGATCAGCTAATGCAAGCTGATCTAAACCACGACATTGAAAAAGTCGGCCAAAAGCTTCGTGGCCGGATGAGTTGGCTCAAGCCTGGTGCCAACAACGCCTCGGAATAATGATACGAAATGAGTAGACCCTAAACAAAAGATGTGAATTGACCATGACCTCCCCAGCTTTATCTCCTGCCTCATCCCCTGAAACGTTGCCTCACACAGGCGCGCAGCTTGTGATTGAAAGCTTGCTGGCTCAAGGGGTGGATACGGTGTTCGGCTATCCGGGGGGGGCCATTATGCCCGTCTATGATGCGATCCCCGGGTCAGGTCTCAAACACATCTTATGTCGTCATGAGCAGGGCTGTGCCTTTGCTGCCGCCGCGGTGGGGCGGATGACGGGGAAGGCGGGGGTCTGTTTGGCCACCTCCGGCCCCGGGGCGACCAATTTGGTCACCGGCATTGCCGATGCGTTCATGGACTCTGTTCCCTTGGTGGCCATCACTGGCCAAGTGGGCCAGCCCGTGATGGGGACCGACGCGTTTCAGGAAATTGATACTTTTGGCATCACCATGCCCATCGTAAAGCATAGTTATATCGTTCGCCATGCGGACGATATCCCTGCTGTTATTGCAGAGGCTTTTCAAATCGCTGAATCAGGGCGCCCGGGCCCTGTATTGGTGGATTTGCCAAAGGATATTCAGCAAGCTGTAACATCAGCGGCCCCCTTAGAGGGGTCAACGTCCATGACGCCTATCGACGTGGATGAAGATGCCTTGCGCCGGGCAGAGGCTCTTATTCAGCAAGCGGAACGGCCTTTGTTCTATTTGGGCGGCGGCATTGTACGCTCTGGCGCCACCCAAGTGGTTCGCGACTTGGTGGAGCAGACCGGCATTCCCGCCTTTTGTACCCTACAAGGGCTAGGGGTGTTGCCCACCGGTCACCCTTCCCTTTTGGGTATGTTGGGGATGCATGGCTGTAAGGCGGCAAATTTGGCCGTGCAAGAGGCGGATCTTTTGATTGTGGTGGGCGCGCGATTTGATGACCGCGCCACCGGTAAATTGGATGCTTTTGCCCCGAAGGCAGGAATCGTGCATTTTGATCGGGATGCGTCGGAAATCTCTAAATTGCGCCATGCCAATGTGGGGGTCGCTTGTGAGATTAAGCCAGTTTTGGAGGCCTTCCGTCCGGAGCCCCAGGATATTTCCGCTTGGCAAGCGCAATGCGAGGAGTGGAAAGAAGCCTATCCTGCACGCTATGATGCGCCGGGGGAGGGAATTTTTGCCCCTGCCTTGTTAAAAGAATTATCTGAGCAAGCCGGTGATAGCTTTGTGGGGGTGGCGGATGTGGGCCAGCACCAAATGTGGATCGCGCAACATTGCCGTTTCTCTCGTCCGCAGGCGCATTTAACCTCTGGCGGTTTAGGCTCTATGGGTTTTAGTTTGCCCACGGCTTTAGGGGCAAAGGTAGCAGAACCTGATGCCACTGTGGTCTCCATCAGCGGGGACGGCGGCGTGATGATGAATATCCAAGAATTGGCGACCCTGAACCGGTATAAAATTCCGCTGAAGGTGATGGTGATCAATAATTCTCGCCTTGGCATGGTTCGTCAGTGGCAAGAGTTGTTCTTCGATGGAAATTTCTCCGAAGTCGACCTGTCAGATAACCCAGACTTTGCAAAAGTGGCAGAGGCTTTTGGGATCCCCGCCTTTACCATTTCAAAGCGGGATGAAGTGTCCGCCGGCATTGACCGCTTTTTAAAAGCAGAGGGGCCAATTTTCATGCATGTGGTCATCGACCCCTCTGAAAATGTGTGGCCCTTGGTGGCGCCCGGGAAGTCAAACTCTGAAATGATGGAGGCTGATGATGACTATTGAGACCTTTACCATTGAATGCGATAATGTGAACGGCACTTTGCGCCGTATCTGGACAATTATTGAACAGCGGGGCTGGTATGTGCGCAGCCTGCTGGTGGAAGAGATTGAGGATGGCTCCATCACCCGGGTGCAGGTGAGCCCCCACGGGAATAACCGTTCTGTAGAAACTTTGCGCTTGCAATTGGAGCGATTAATCAATGTGCGCCATGTGAAATTGGAGCGCCGGTCGCGGCAAAAGCCGAGCCAGTGGAAGGAAATCCCCCATGCAGCCGTCATCTAAGGCGGCTGCCGCTCCGGCCCCTGACTATAGTTTTGGGTTAGAGGAAAAGACTTTTCGCGATATCGTCGGAAAGAAAAATAAGGCGTGGGCGGAGCGGCAGCCGCCTTAGATGACGGCTGCATGGGGGATTTCCTTCCACTGGCTCGGCTTTTGCCGCGACCGGCGCTC
>JBCCMT010000044.1:0-10876 GCA_039026195.1 Pseudomonadota bacterium
CTTTACTCGAACCCCATCAAGCCAAAGCCATTGCCGACCAATTGGATGAAGGCGCCATTGAACGGGTGATTAGTGCGTATGAAGATATGCGCACCGTCCCCAAACCGGTGCTGCTGCAGATTATTGCAGGTTTTGTCACAGAGGTGCGCTGTCAAAACCCCAGGGTGCGTGGGGGGACCCGCCAAGCGGCGCTTTTAGCAGAAGCGATCCAGCCTCCCCCAGCAAAAGAGGGACAAGAGGGGGAGGAAAAAACCGCTGAGGCCAATGACCAATTAGGCTCCATTGCCCCGGGGGCGGATAGTGCGGCCATCTGGGCCTATTTTGAAAGCATGGAACCGGCTCTTGTTGCGAAGCTTATCGTCAATGAGCGTGCTTCTGTCATTGCAGCTATTTTGCATAAACTACCCGACCATCAAGGTGGGCAAATTGTAACCGCCCTGCCAGAGGAAAAAGCGATTGCTGTCATTTCACAAATGGCGCGAGGGGCCCCTGTCTCCCGCAAAACCTTAGATGCGATTACGGAAAGCTTGCGCCAACAGGCCAATCAAGTGGATGAAGATGCGTTAGATACTGATGATGACCAGAATAATTTTAGTCATCTCACTGCGATTTTAAATCGTTGCCCCCTTTCCCGGCAAACAGCCGTCCTGACCCCATTGCGAGACATTGCAGCGGAAGAAACCAAAGAAATTGAAAAGGGGCTGATCCGCTTTGGAACGTTATCTCGTATTCTGCCGCGCAGTGCGGCGCCTATTTTATTCCGTGAAATGGATGAAACAGATCTATATACCGCCATTCGCTTTGGCGCTGGACAGGCCCAAGAGACGGTTGACTTTCTTTATGCCAATATTTCTCAGCGCCTGGCAGAGCAAATCCGTGAAAAGATTGATGCCTTCCCGATGCCCGATGAAGAAACCGGCGAGGATGCTCAAACAAAAGTGATGTCTCAATTGTTGGCGTGGGAGAAAGAGGGACGCTATACCTTCGAAGAGCCGAAAGAAGACACTGAAATAGAAAATGAGCCTGAAACAGATAGCACCAATGAAATCGCTGATCTATCTGAGGAAGACTAAAAAAGAAGAATACTATTTCAGCCGATTGAAATTTTCTTCCTATTGCAGAATGATTTCTGCATGGAGGGCGCCTGCTGCTTTTAACGCCTCTAAAATTTCAATCATATCCCGGGGGGCGACCTCAAGGGCGTTAAGCCCCTCCACCAAATCTCTGAGCGTAGCCCCGCCCGCAAGACCGGTGACCTGGTTAATCCCCTGGTCCACTTCAATCTCTGTACGGGGCACCACCACAGTATCCGCATTGGTAAAGGGGGCGGCGGGGATCGCCACCGGACGTTCTGTTACCCGAATGGTCAGCGGGCCTTGGGCCACGGCGACCGGTTCGATGCGAACATCCTGCCCCAGCACAATGGTGCCTGAGCGTTGGTCGATCACCACCCGCGCCCGTTGATCAGGTGTCAGCAGCATACGCTCTATCGACGCCATCAACGCCGACGGCGATAACCCCGTCCGCTCAGCGGTGAGCTCCACCGTGCCTGCGTCGAGCATTTTTGCAGGGGATTCCATAAAACGATTATTCAGCTCCCGCTCAATCCGCTGGGCTGTGGTAAAGTCTGGGTCGCGCAAGGCCAACCGTATTTGGCGCATCTCTTCAAAAGCAAAGGGAATTTCTCGCTCAATCCGGCCGCCATTGGGAATGGTCCCCAAGGTGGGGTTGCCTTGTTGAACACCCGCCGCCGCACCGCCCGCCGCAAAACCGCCCACAATCACCGGTCCCTGACCAACAGCGTATACGGCGTTATCTGCGGCCAGAAGTGGGGTCATTACCAACAGCCCCCCTTGCAAGCTTTGGGCATCGCCAATAGAGGAGACTTGAATATCCATCTGACTGCCGGGCCGGGCGAAGGGGGGCAAAACCCCCGTCACAATCACAGCGGCGACATTGTCTGGACGGAATTGTTCATCCTGTACATTCACCCCAAGCCGCTCTAGCAGGCTGGCTAAGGCTTCTTCTGTGTAGGGGGAATTTCGTAAGGTATCGCCCGTCCCGTTCAGCCCCACCACCAGGCCATACCCAATCAGATCATTTCCGCGCATCCCTTCAACATCAACCAAGTCCTTTAACCGGACTTGGGTTTGCGCGCCTACGGATGATAAGGAGAGCAGGCCTAAGACGATGGCCGCTCCCCCCGCCTTGAATATACCCCAAATGGCTTTCATGAATTGCCCTTTATAAAAGCCTTATCGCAAATAATTGGTGAGCGACAACCGGCCCAATCGACTGGTCAAGGTATAAGCGGCCTGCAATCGGGTTTCGATATTTTGGGTTTCCGACGCAGCTTCAAAGGCGTCTCGTCCCACCACCCGGTCAAGGGTTTCAGACGCAATCACCAATTCATCTTTTTCCCGCTCCACCGCTTCGTCGATGCGGTTAAGGGTGTCGCCCAATTGGGCTTCAGATACCGCTAACTCATCTTGGGCTGAGCGAATAAGATTTGCCCCCTGGCGGACCCAATCAACAATATCTTGGGGCGGCAATTTAAAGGAGCTTGTTAAAATCGTCAGCCCTTGGATCAAATCCCGGAAGGCTGAATTATCCACCCGCTCAATCGAAGACAGCTGAAAACCACCTGGCAGGGTAACTTGGGCGGCATCTTCCGTGCCGCCTTGATAAATTTCCGTGTCAAACCCACCACCGGGGGCAAAATAGGCGTCGATCGCCGCCATTTTGTCCGCCGTGGTGCCCGCGCCGCCCACAATGGCATCGATGGCATTGTTCAGCTCCCCCACCCCTGCAAGGGCAGGGTTTGACCCTTCATTGCCAGCGAATAATGATCGGCCGTCAAATCTTGTGTTGAGCGCTGTAAACGCTGCGCCCAAGGTGGATTGAGCGGTATTGGCAGAGGCCACAACCCCTGTCCGATCCCCGGACATGGCGGCTTTTAGGGCGTCCACACCGATATTCTCTGTCCCTTTGCGTAAAGCTTCGTAAACGGTACTGGCTTGGTTATACCGGCCTGCCGTCAGGCCAAGCCGCGTCTGGGTAGCCTCACTCTGGTCAATGACCCGCTGGACCCGGTTGACCTGGCCCACCCGGCCCCCTGCGGCGGAAATCACATCAGACTGACGACCGGTGACGGCTTCAATCGCTGCACGGTCTAAATCATTTTTAAGATCCGTTGTGACTCGCGAAAAGAGCGAAGATGACAAAAGATCAGGTAAAGCGCGGATCATAATCAAATCTCCAATAGACGAGCCATCATATCACTGACCACCTGAACGACCCGCGCATTGGCGGCGTAGGCTTGTTCGATCAAAAGCAGGCTCTGAAGCTCTTGATCGGTATTCACACCCGTGGCGGCAAGCTCTTCATCTCGCAGCCCCTGTGCTGTGGCAGCTTTTGCCGCCGCAATACTATCTACAGCAATTTTTTCTGTTCCGATGACAGAGGAAAAGGCAGCTGTTGCCTCCACCAAGGTTAAGGCAGATGGGCTGTCCGTTGTAGTGGTCAGCACCCTTGCCTCATCAATAGCGGCCTGAAGACCGGTGGTGACCCCAGCGTCTGCACTTGGGCCAGGGGTCACAGCCCCAACACCATCCCTGATCCGCCAAAGCTCACCGCCCTGTTTAGGATCTACCACAGAGTTGACAGAAATCCGCGCCGCCGCCCCAGCGCCGGTGCCATTTGATAAAAATAATCCCTCTCCACCCACAGGAATTGTGGGGTCTACAGCGGGGTCAGAAAATCGGGAGACCAAATCCTCCGCCAGCGCATCAATACGGTTTCCAAAGTCAACGCCGATATCATCCCGGACAGCGAAAAGACCTGCAAGACTACCCGTCTTTATGGCTTGCGCGCCCCCATCGGGCGTGAGGGTCACTCCGTTGACAGAAAGACCCGAAAGCTGGCCTCCTGCCAATGTTTTCTCAGGGCTGACCACACCGCCGGCGGTAAATTCAAGGGGTTTTGCTCCACTTGCGTTCAAAAGGGTTACCCCCTCAGCGGTAAGGATACGAATTTGTCCGCGTCCCTCATCAATAACACGAATATCAAGGGCATCCCCGATTGTGTTCACCAAAGCTTCCCGCTGTTCCACCGCGTCGGATAGGCCATTGGCAATGTCACGATGGGCCGTTTTATTCAAAGACGCCAACGCTTCAAGGGCGGTGTTCACTTCTTTCACCGTGGCGGCGATGTCACGATCGGCATCTGTCCGAATATCGGTGACGGCATCCCCGATGCGGTTAAATGTGGCACTTAAATCCTGGGCCCGGGTGACAGCGGCCTGTTGATAAGAGGCAGATTCAGGGGCAGTGGCCAAATCGTCAAGGGCCACTTCGAACCGAGAAAGGGTGGCAAACAACCCTTGATCATCGCCTGGCTCCCCGAAAACACGATTAATGCTATTAAGCGCTTGAGAACGAACCCCCGCCTCTGCACTTTGGGCATCTGCACTTAAACGATCGCGCTGAAGAAAAGCATTCGTGTCACGACTAATGGACACAACCCGCACCCCGCCTAAGGGGCTGGAGGCCAGATCCACATCTCGACGGGCATAATTTTCATTGAGGGCATTGGCAATCTTATTTGACCGGACTTGAATGGACGTGGTCGCCACATTCATGCCAGAAATTGCGTTGCTTAAAGCGAGATTGAAGGTCATGGGGAAATCTTTCTTATCTCATCCTTTAACGAATTATATTCGTGGTTTCTTGTAGCACTTCGTCAATCACCTGAATAAGCTTTGCATTTGACGCATAGGCACGTTGGGTTTTGATCAGCTCAGTCATTTCTGTACCGATGTCAGCGGTACTTTCCATTTGGGAGAAGCCAACGGTGTTGCCCGTGGGGCCATCGCCAGCATCCCAAAGGAAAAAGTCACCACTTTCTTGGCTGACCGTATAGGATTGTCCGCCCACGGGGGTAAGGCCATTAAGGTTTGGTACCATGGCCACGGGAATTTGGTATAGCACCCGCCGGAACCCTGTGTCGTAAACAGCCTCCAAGCTGCCTAAGGAATCAATTTCGATGGAACTAAACTCCCCTAGGGGCGAGCCATTTTTGTTAATGGTCCCTGGAGAAAAATCTGTCGAAAGCTGGGTTAAGCCGCTTAAATTACCGGGCTCCCCAATATCAATATCCACAGGACCACTCGCCAGGGTCAGGGTCACTTTCCCGGTGGCGGTACTGTAACTTGCCCCCCCCGATGCTGCCACGGTATTGATACTCCCCCCCGCCGTGGGCGTATCATTAAAGGTGACAGTTAAACTGCCCACCGCAGCGGCGGGAACAGCCCCCTGGTCTTCAAAGGCAACTTGCCATTGATTTGTTGGCGGATCACCAGGGTCCGCCACCACAGGGGTGAATGTGGCGTTTAAGGTTTGGATCTTCCCTAAATTGTCAAAATATTCGATGGGGAGTTGGTAAGAATCGCCGGACCCATCATTTTGGGTATCCACCGCGGGCACATTTACCCCCAGCTCAATCTCCGTGGTGGGCTGCGCTGAAAACAGGCTTAGGTTCACATTCACTGGCTCAAGATTAGCGCCAGACCGACGGGAAACCCCGCCCACATCCCCATTCGCATCGGCGGGCCACCCCATCAGATGAAGACCTGTGGAGCTGACCAAAAGACCGTTTTGATCCACGGCAAAATCACCGGTGGGGGTAAAAAAGAGGGAGCGAGACCCCGCCGGCTGGTTAACCCCGGCTGTATCGGTCACGGGCAACATACCTTGCCCGCCAATGGAGATATCCGTCGAACTCCCCGTTGTGACGAGCGATCCTCTCTCATTCACAAGCTTGGTGGTATCGACCCGCACCCCCCCGGCGGCGTAGGCATTTCGCCGCTGTTGGAGGACCAAGCTCGAAAATGTTGCTTCCACCCTTTTATACCCAGGGGTGGAGGAGTTGGCGACATTATTCGAAATCGTCGCAAGTTTTGCTGAATTTACATTAAGGCCCATAACACCAGCATTAAGAGAGGACGAAAGCGACATTAGTTGTATATCTCCATTTTTTTCTACTTTAAGTAGTATACCCTACTGGTTAACGACCCTCTAACGGCGCCGCAGAAGTTGTCACTTTTTCTGTCTCCTCATCGGAAGACGTCGATATATTTTCCGTGGGCGCCGCCGTCTGGGAAGAAAGATCAGGGGCGGGCGCCTTTTGCATGATGAGGGAGATGCGGCGATTTTCAGGGGCTGACCGGTCTTCCACCAGGGGCGTGCGGTCTGCTTTCCCCACAATTTCAGATAAAAGCGGGGCCGGCAGGCCATATTGAATGGCCAAGCGACGCGCAGCATTGGCCCGGTCGGCTGACAACTCCCAGTTGGTATATTGTGCCCCATTACGGAAGGGGAGGGCATCCGTATGCCCAATAATTTTCAAGGGTCTTCCGCTTTGCGATAATATAGGTGTTATACGTTCAATCTCTGATTTTAAAAGATCCGAAGGCGCCGCATTCCCTAAAGAGAAAAGGGGTGCCCCCTCAGCCTCTAACAAATCCACCACCACCCCTTCATCGGAAAGGGTGACCCGCACTTGGCCTTCATCTACGGCCTCTTGTAGGGCCTCGGTAACATCGGCCACCAGCTCCGCATCACTTTTATAGTCTTCGCCCGCTCCCCCCCGGCCAGAATGGGCCAAACTGTCGGTGCTATACATGGTATCCCCAGAGAGCATATCATCCCCCCCGCCGGAGACAGGACTGATAGGGATAGCGGGGTCAAAATAATCTGCTAACCCCTTTCGTTGCTCTTCTGTGGTGGCGTTAAGCAGCCACATGAGAAGAAAAAACGCCATCATGGCGGTCACAAAATCAGCATAAGCAACTTTCCACGCCCCCCCATGGTGCCCATCCCCACCGCTCACATTTTTTCGCTTCACAATAATGGGCTGCGCGGTCATGGCATTCTCCTCAAGGGGAAACAAAAATGAGATCTGATAGGGAGAACTTAACCTATGCGTGTAAAATATAACTTAACTCTCAAAAGTTGAATTATCTTTATTCAAATGGATATATGATCAGACCATGGCTGAACCCTCTTCCCCCCTCCGAAAGATGACAAAATTGCCTCAAAAGCTGCCTGAGGTTTTAGGGGCAATGCGCCCTATTTGGAATAAGGTGGCAGAAGATGCGAGCTTGGCCTTGAGTGAAGCCTTGGATGCAAGCCTTACCGCAAAGCCGCCTCAAATGAAGCTGACGGGGTCAGATCAGTATAAAAAGCTTCACCCTGATCCGGGAATTGTTTTGCCCCTTCACATCCAAGGCAAGGATGATTTTTATGCGCGGATTGACAAGGAAACAGCCTTTCAGATCGCAAATTTATTGCTGAAGGCGTGCGACCAAGAGCATGGGGAGGATGACGCGCCCGCAATGCTGGATGCCCTTCTCCTTCAAAATATATATCAAACCCTTCTTGGTCCTATAAAAGAAACTTTTGGTATTCGCGCAGAGCCCTTAAAAAAAGCGGACCCCATCTTAGAATGGCCCGTGACCGTCAGTGAAAAAATCATTCCCTTTTTCGTGGTCGAATTTGAATTTGTCATGAAGGACGGCCCCTCTCTTTTGTTAGAAATTACCCTGCCCCCTGAAGAAAAAGCTTTTGCCAAGACCGCGGAAGCCGCCGCCACCCCTGCCCCCGCCTTGACTAAAGCCGCTGCGCAATGCGCCGTTACCTTATCGGCGACCTTGGATCATTGGGAAGTTATGGCGAGTGATGTGCTTAACCTGCGCCCCGGCAGTCTTCTGCCTTTAAAAGGAGCGTCCTTAGATAATTTGAGTTTGACCGTGCCCGCGGCACACGGATTGTCCACCCTTGCTCATGGGGAGCATGGCCGCAGCAAGGGGCGCCAAGCGATCCAAGTTGTGAATATAGTATAAGACTTGTCGAATATCAGTTTAGTAAGCGCTTGGCTCAGCGCCTATTTATTTACATTAAGGCTCTAACGTTGATTCAAAACGGCAAAGAAAATTTGTCATTGCGATCTTGGTCTGGTCGATGGAATAAAACGAGTACAATACCCCTGAGATAGTTATAGATATGTCAACAAAGTCAAATGAATATTAATCATTCAATGACTTGGCGAAGTGGCCTACACTGCGGCAACGTTTCCCCCTTATTTACCGCTTGATGATAGCAGATTTAAATTTCTAAACCTTATTGCTGATTTTTTCCACAGAAGATAGAAGCATAAAAATAGGTTTCAATTAAGCTGAGCCTTATCTTTATTATGCTCAAATACCGGTTTACTTTTGGTCATTTTTCATAAAAGCATACTTGTCATTGCGATAGGAACATAAGATGTCGACAAAAGATTTTTCTACTGACGTTAGAAAATATATAGAACCAAAACAGGTTCGGTCTGCAATTGATGAGGTATTATCAGGACCACTGGCTGACCAATTCTTCTCTGGTCATTTCTATCTAGGGGGCGAGCATCAAGAATTTCCAAATAGTTGGCAAAAAGAACAAGTAGATAGTAAACTGGTTCTCGGCGTCCATGAAAGTGTTCCCCTTCTGAAATGCCGAAGCCGTCAAGTTGAACTCATTGGTATTGGCGATATTTTCAATTGGCGTTTGCCGAATGCATCTGCCCAAGAAATCATGGATGATTTCGTTGCGGATGTCAGTGACGTTACAGAAATTATAAGAAAATCAAAAATATTATCAGGCCGATGGGTGATGATCGCGAAGGATCAGAAACGTTCCGTAATTTTTGGTGATGCTTGGCATTCTTTTGCGATCTATCATGGATTTGATACTAAAGGCAGATGGTGGGCTGCCTCTAGCCCGAAGCTTATTGGTACTCCAGGAACACAAGAGTTAGACGAAGACATTGCCCATGGGGTCAGTCCCAAACTGCACGCAAAAAGCGGCGGTCAATACCCAGTACATATTACACCCTTTAGACATATATGTTGTTTACTACCCAATCACTGTTTGGATTTGGTCGAACAAAAAGCCCAGCGGCACTGGCCTTATGAAAAAATAAAGCCGGTCGAGTTGGTTGAAGCATCACGTATAGCCGCACATCAGATTTCACAACAAATCTTAGCGATGAGCCAACGCTATAGATTGTCATGCGGTTTGACGGCTGGTACCGATTCACGCCTCTTATTAGCGTCTCTTCACCACAATAATATTCAATTTGATGGTTTTACGTCGATACTTGATCATTGGTGTCACGAGCATCACTTTGATGTACAAGTTTCTGAAAAATTGGTTGAACGCCTTGGTTTGAAGCGTCAACTCATCAGAGCACCTGAAGAGCTATCACCAGATATTGATGCTTTGTTCCGGGCCTGTATTTACCGTCCGTCTTGGGCGCATAACAGGCTTGCCGCATCTTACTTAACATGGCCGTTACGCTCAACAATGAATGTTATTGGTTGGGGAAGTGAGATTAACCAGAGGGCTTGGGATATACCGGATAGGGATAAGCCATTTAAAAGTGATTATTTAAAATGTATAGACGTCCCAATACAGTCGCCAGCAAGAGATGCGGTACTGTCTTGGGCGGAAGAAACTCAACAATTAAGAAATGATTTTGGGTATCAGATGTTTGATTTGCTTTTTTGGGAGGTGCGATTGGGGCGCTTTTCTGCAACATCTCTTTCGGATATGAATCTTATACAAAAAACAGTTCCAGCCTTTAATTGTAGAGAATGGTTTGAACTTATTTTAGGGGCTACAAAATCTAAAATGCAGCCAGCAGTAAAAATGTACAGCCTTATGACTAAAGAGTTGGCCCCATCTATAAATACTTTTGATATCAATCCAGGACTTGATAAACTTAGTTTCAATAAGTGGCTACGCCATAGTGCAATCAAAAATGTTCGTGTTCTTTTAAAGGGGGTGGGTCTTTATCGGCCTTTGAAAAATTGCTTATTCGAACGTAATTTGAGACGTGTAAGGTCTTCTTAGATTTTGAACTGTTATAGCATGAACTACGAGACTTTTTAGCTTTTAAAGTTTCATGATGAAATCTCACTGACTTACTAAATAGTATTGCATAGTTTGTTCAAATGATTAATGTTATAATTTCATTAGTGTGCGCCACCCCTTGCCATTTCCGCAAATCGGATAGCCGCAGCAACGGCGGCATAATGTTCAGGCTCGATAGGGTCCCCAACCTCTACGGTGGCATAAAGGGCACGGGTCGAGGGGGGATCCTCTTTGACGGGCACATCACTTAACCGGGCGCGCTCAATTATTGCGAGGGCGAAATGGTCAACCCCCTTTGCCACACAAGTGGGGACCGTATCGGGCGAACGGTCCCATTTTAAGGCCACCGCATAATGGGTGGGGTTGACCATGACCACATCCGCACTCACCACATCTCGCAGCATTTGATGCTGGCTCATCTCCTGGGCGCGACGGCGACGGGCTTGTTTCTGGGTGGGGTCGCCTTCCATTTCTTTATTCTCATCGGTGATTTCTTGGCGTGACATACGGAGCTTTTTCGCATGGCTGAATTTCTTCAAGGGCAGATCAATGGCGGCAATGAAAAAAGAGATGCCACACGCAATGGCGATAATGGCCACCACTTCATATAAAAAAGCGCGGGGGACCTCCCCCGGATGAACCCCTAAGGCACTGATATAGGCATCTCGCCGGCTCCATAAATAAAGACCGCCAGCAACACTCGCGATCAAAATTTTGCTACCGCTTTTTAAAAACTCACTCATCCCTTGGGGACCATAACGCCGTTTGATCCCGTCCACCGGGTTGATACGCTTTAAGTCAGGTTTGATTTTCGATGGCGCGAACACAATTCCTTGTTGGATAATCAGTCCCACCACCACCAAACTCGCCGCGGGCAGAATAACAACCGTCAAAGCGACTAAAGGGCGGGA
>JBCCMT010000045.1:0-10758 GCA_039026195.1 Pseudomonadota bacterium
ATGCCTGTGCCCTATGGCTGGGGCACCGGCGGGATTCAGCTGACCGCAAGCTTGGTGGGCCCTGAAGATACTTTCAAATGTATTGATCAGGGAGCAGATGATACAACCAATGCCGTTTCTATCCGGTCTTTCTTCGCTAAAGTCGCAGATGTGGACACCACAGAGGCCACTGAAGAAGCGACAATTATTCAGACACGGCACCGCATTCCTGAATATCAGCTTAAAGAAGGACAAATAATCGTCTTTCAAGTGCCCCAGCCGGAACCTTTACGTGGCCTTGAACCCCGTGAGACTGAAACCCGGGCAATGCACGCCTACGAAGAATATGGCCTACAATATGTGAGCCTTTATGAAAATGTCTCCCGGTTTGGAGAAATTGCGGCCACGGCGGGCTATCCGGTGATGGTGGATGAACGCTATATCATGTCCCCTTCCCCCATCCCTAAATTTGATAACCCTAAAATGCATATGAACCCCTGCCTACAGCTTTTCGGCGCAGGGCGTGAAAAGAGAATCTATGCGATCCCACCCTTCACAAAGGTTCGCAGCCTCGACTTTGAAGACTATCCGTTCACAGTTCAAAGTTGGAAAGAATGCTGCGCCCTTTGCGGTGCACGAGACAGTTATATGGACGAGGTCGTCCTGGATGACAAAGGCAGTAAAATGTTTGTCTGCTCTGATAGTCATTACTGCGCCGAACGTCGTGCCGAAGGGTTCCGTGGCCCCATGGCCGACCACGATTTAGCATCCTCACCCGATACTGATACCACAGAGACACCCTCATGAGCCAATCTGCCCTTGCCCTTGTCCCCGAAAGTCCAATCTTAAGCGTCGTCGACTGCACAAAAACCTATGGGTCTATTGTGGGGTGCCGTGATGTCAGCTTCGATCTATACCCTGGAGAAGTGTTAGGAATTGTTGGGGAATCAGGATCCGGAAAATCCACGCTTTTAAATTGTATTTCTGGCCGGTTACAGCCCACGGAAGGATCCGTTTCCTTTGCACTTAAAGATGGTGAGCTGTCAGATATATTTGCCCTTTCTGAGCCTGAGCGGCGGCGCTTACAACGGGAAGAATGGGGCTTTGTCCATCAAAACCCCCGGGATGGTCTTCGAATGCGTGTGTCTGCAGGCGCGAATGTCGCAGAACCATTGATGAATCTTGGCAATCGTCATTACGGCACCATGCGGGAGCAAACCATTGATTGGCTCACGCGGGTAGAGCTCGATATTGCCCGCGTCGATGACAACCCCAAAACATTTTCAGGGGGGATGCAACAGCGCATCCAAATCGCTCGCAATTTGATTCACGGCCCTCGCCTTATTTTTATGGATGAGCCCACAGGCGGGCTTGATGTTTCCGTTCAGGCGCGGCTCTTAGACCTTTTACGAAGTCTGGTTCGTCGCCTGGGGATGTCCGCAATTATTGTGACCCATGACCTTGCCGTTGCCCGCTTGCTGGCGGATCGGTTAATGGTCATGCGCTCAGGCTCCGTTGTTGAAATGGGGCTAACGGATCAAGTTTTAGATGATCCACAACATTCTTATACCCAGCTTCTTGTTTCTGCCGTCCTTCAAATCTGAGATATGTCATGACAACGCCCCTTATCCAAGTTGACCATCTTGAAAAGCACTTTATCCTTCACAATGCTGAGGGAACGAAAATTCCGGTGTTTGAAAATCTTAAACTCGACGTGAATGCTGGCGAATGTGTTGTGCTGGCTGGCGTATCTGGTTCCGGTAAATCTACCCTGATGCGGTCGATTTATGGCAACTACCTCCCCACAGGGGGGGCTGTGAATGTCCTGCATGACGGGACCATGGTGGATATCACCTCTGCGCCGCCCTATGAGGTGCTTGATATCCGTCGGCGGACATTGGGATATGTGAGCCAGTTTTTGCGGGTGATCCCTCGTATCTCCACCCTCGACCTTCTCATGCAACCTCTATTAGATAATGGGGTAGACCCTAAGGACGCTCAACAGCGTTCAGAGGAATTGCTTGATTTGCTTGAACTGCCCCAGGCCCATTGGTCCCTACCCCCCGCAACCTTCTCCGGCGGGGAGCAACAGCGGGTGAATATTGCCCGCAGCTTTGTGTGGGATTATCCTATCTTCCTCCTCGATGAGCCCACAGCCTCCCTCGATGCCGCAAATCGGGAGCGGGTTGTGAAACTCATCAACCGCGCGTTAGATCGCGGGGCGGCCATGATCGGTATCTTCCATGATGAAGATGTCCGTAACGCTGTCGCCACACGCTTATTCGAAGTTTCAGACTATTCCGTTGCCGCATGACCGAAGCTCTTCTCCGCGCTGATCGCATTGTCACCCCCGATGGCGTTATTGATGGTCACCTCCATATCAGGGAGGGGAGCATCCATCATGTGGAAACGGGTGATTGCCAATCTCCCGCAATGGATTGGACCGGCGATGTGATTATTCCTGGTCTTATCGATATTCATACTGATAATCTTGAAAAGCATTATATGCCGCGGCAAAACGCCCAGTGGGATGCCATGGGGGCGGCCATTGCCCATGATGGACAGATGGCGACCGCAGGGGTGACCACTGTTCTTGACAGCCTTAGCCTCCACGGTCGCTCAAAGAATGGGCTTAACCGTGAGGAAGCCCTTGCGGAAATGATCAAAGGTCTTGATGCCGCTGAGGCGGTGGGGGCCCTTAGGGTCGACCATGGGTTGCATCTCAGATGTGAGGTGGCGAACCCAAATCTCTTCACCGCGCTTGAGCCTCACCTTGACCACCCTCAAATGCGGATGCTGTCGGTGATGGACCATACACCTGGTGCCCGGTCTGTCGGCGGTATGGAGGGGTTCATGGAACGGTGGCGCGAGCGTGGGCGGACCCAAGAAGAGCTTGATGATCATCTTGAGCAAACCATGTCTTGGCGTGACACCGCCGGGGCGGGTGATCGGCGGGCAAAGGTTGCCAAATTAGGACAAGAAAAAAACCTGCCCGTGGCTTCCCATGACGATGCCTCCGTTGACCATATTAGCGAGGCCGTTGAGCTGGGCTGCACCATTGCAGAATTTCCTGTCTCCTTAGAGGCGGCGAAAGCTGCGCGTAAGCACCAATTGGTCACCGTGATGGGGGCCCCTAATTTTGTGCGGGGACGGTCCCATGGGGCAAATGTCTCAGCCCGGGATATTGCCAATGCGGGCGTACTCGACGCTCTTTGTTCAGACTATGTGCCTCAAGCCATGATCCGCGCTGCCTTTATGTTGGCAGAGCACCCCTTCAACTGGCCTTTACAAGATGCCATTGCCACGGTGACGGCAGTGCCCGCCGCCATGTCGTTTCTTTACGACCGAGGGACCCTTGAGGTGGGGAAACGCGCCGACCTGCTTAGGGTGTCCTATCAACCTGGGCACTGGCCTATCCTAAAAGAGGTTTGGCGAGGGGGTATTCGCGTCGCCTAATGACATCTGATCAATCCCTTCCCCGTTACGCGATATATTATGCTCCCTCCCCACAAAGTCAGTTATGGGCCTTAGGGTCAAGATGGCTCGGAAGAGATGCGTCTACAAATGAACTCTTTTCTTCACAGCCGATGACCGGTTTTGATGAAGAAAAATGGCGAAGGTTTACTGAAAAACCGGCTCATTATGGCTTTCACGGGACATTAACATCCCCTTTTGAGCTTGCTGATACGAGCCAAGAAACGGACCTGCGAGATACCGCGCAACATTTTGCATCCGCCCAAGCCCCTTTTTTGCTCGGGCTTGAGGTCGCTGCCTTAGGAAAGTTTATTGCCCTTCGGCCAAGCTCCCCCTCTTCACATATCAATACTCTTCACACCGAAGCTGTGCGTAGATTTTTCCCCTTACGCGCCCCTCTATCGAGCCAAGATATCGAAAGACGCCGAAAAGCTCAGCTTACCCCCAAACAAGACGCCTATATGTTGGAATGGGGATATCCTTATATCTTTGATGAGTTTCGGTTTCATATGACCCTCACCGCGCGTATTGCCGATGAACAAATACGGTCAGAAACTCTATCTAGCCTTAAGATGTATTTTGCTGATGTGATGGCGTCCCCCCAAAAAATAGACGGCATCGCCCTATTTAAACAGGATAACAGAAACGCCCCATTCACGATAATAGAGAGATACGACTTTCAGCCGTCCTCTACATCACCTTAGCGGAAGATGCCTTTATAAGGGCATGGGTAAATTTTGTAATTCCCTCGTCTGGTGAGCCGTCATTCCAGACTTCAATCACATCTGACCCTTTTACATCAAAAGCATCGGCTCGCTGAAGACGCTGGTCAATTTGTTGTTCGGTTTCTCGTCCTCGGGTAAGAAGTCGTTGGCGAAGTGTTTCTATATTTGCCCTGATGGAAATAATTGAACAATTGTCAAAATTTTGGCGCATCTCATCAATCACAGAGCGAGATCCGTTAACAACCACTGAAACCCCTTCAGGAAAAAGAGATTTAATCGTATTGGGGATACCATAATAAAGCTGATGCGCCCCCCAGGACAGGGCATATTCACCTGCGTCACGACGTTCTAAAAATGTCTCTACACTTATGGAAATATGCTTCTCCCCACCGGCATCTTGAGGCCGCGTAATCTCTCGCCTTACAAAGACAAACTGAGGATCACTGGCCAGTTGACGCCGCGCGCCATCAAGCAACATATCCTTCCCCACGCCAGAAGGGCCAACGACTAAAATCAGCCGACCAGATGTGAGAGGGCCCGCCATAGGACTAAAGATATTTCTCAACGAACGCGCCAGCATCAAGCTGCCTAAAATCATGTAGGCGGTCGGCCATCACCTCATGGGGCCAATCCCACCAGCATAGCTCAAGCAATCCTTTTTGCACCGTATACGGAAAACGCTCCTTAATAGGTTTTGCCGGCACCCCGCCGACAATAGTGTAGTCAGCCACATTTTTGGAAACCACCGCACCCGCAGCCACCACAGCGCCTGTCCCAATGGTAACCCCGGGAAGGAGTGTGGCCCCATGGCCTATCCATACGTCATGCCCAATGGTGACATGCGCATCCCGCCGCCATGGGAAAAAATCATGATCATCCCCGTCCCCCATATGGTAAGAAACGGCTCGATATGAAAAATGATGTTGAGCCGCCCGCCACATGGGGTGGTTGCCTGGATTAATCCGTGTGTCCCTCGCAATAGAGCAGTATTTCCCAGCTGTTGTGTAAGCCATGGAACTGTCATTCACGATATAGCTATAGGCCCCAAATACAACTTCATTTAAATGGGTCCGCGCCCCAATACGTGTCCATGGACCCAACACAGAATCTTTCACCTGACCATGGGGATGTATATAGGGCTCAGCCCCTTCTGCCCGCTGATGCTGACCTGTTGTTGCCTCGAGCATGTCTTGGGGGGAGGCCTCAAATGCTTCGAAATATTTATACCCATCCGCTAACGGATAATCTTTTAGCTTCTCTGCCATTACTTTAACTCGCCAAAGCTTGTTCTTCGTCTTTACTTAGGTCTGTTTTGCTTAGGTCTGGTCCATCGTAAATCAGCGATAATGCCTCTTCGTCCAGCTCATCACAAGACCCATCAAACACAACTTGGCCCTGGGCCAACCCAATCACCCGTTGGCAATAAGCGCGAGCGATATCAATGGCGTGCAAATTCACCACTACCGTGATCCCCCGGTCCTCATTAATGTCTTGCAGTGTTTTCATCACCGCATGGGCATTGCGCGGGTCGAGTGAGGCAATGGGTTCATCCGCAAGAAGAATTTCTGGGTCTTGTACCATGGCCCTGGCGATGGCCACTCGCTGTTGTTGCCCCCCTGAAAGATCCTGTGCACGCTTAAAGGCTGTCTCCGCCATCCCAAGGCGATCAAGCTCAATCACAGCCTTCGCCCGTTCCTCCGCAGGGAAATATTTCATCATGGAGGAGAAAAGAGGACGCTCATGCAATCGCCCCACCAGCACATTGGTCAACACATCTAGCCGCGGCACCAGTTGGAACTGTTGAAAGATCATCGCACATCTGGCGCGCCAGGCATTCACAGCCTTTCCCCGCAAGGCCAAGATTGATTCACCGCCAAAAAGGATGTCTCCCTCCGTCGGCGTTTCTAGCCGATTGATGGAGCGGAGCAGGGTCGACTTCCCCGCCCCAGATCGGCCGATGATAGCAATCCGCTCCCCCTTCTCAATACGGAGGGAAAGACGGTCCAGGGCCGTCACCGTGCCAAACCGTTTCGTTAAATCCTTCACATCAAGCATAATATACCTTTACGGTCTGCTCTCTTCTTTTGCCAAAGGAAGCCTGCTCGCGCTAGCAGCACAATTTGAAACTACTGTGACGATGCAAGAATTTGTCCCTATTTATCAGCTGTGGTGGAGAAGCCGACCCGGCGCAACAGCCAAGCTGAGCCTGGCAACCGCATGGTTTGCATATTTGCGCCGATAATCACGAGCGCCCCTAGCCATAAGGTGGTCGAGGGCACCTCAGCAAAAATGAAAAACCCCACTGCCGCGGCCGTTAACAATCGAAAATACTCAACGGGCGCAAGGGCACTCACGTCCCCCACTTTAAACGCCTGTAAAGACAGGGGCTGCACACATAGGGCCAGTGTCCCCATCCCTAAGAAGTAAAGCCAATCACCACCCATAGGCGCCTGCCATACGAGGATAGCAGGTACCACCATCAGTATAGCCTGCATACTGGCATTGTAAGTCATCAGTGTTGAGCGTGAATGTGTACGGAGAAGAATTTTTGCACAAACAATCGAAATAGTGAAGGCCCCTGTACTTCCCAAAGCATATAACCCCGCCCAATTCATGGTGGGCCCTGGCTGGAGGACAATCATCACCCCGAAAAACCCAACCACCACAGCGATCCAGCGGCGCCACGTGACGATTTCACCTAAAATCAGCGCGCCCAGCGCCACAAGGATGAAAGACCGAGAAAAGCTTAAAGCTTGCACCGTTGCGAGGGGTAAGTGAATAATGGCCAACACGCCTAAAACTTGACCCATTGTCGCCGTGGCCCCTCTCAATAGCACTAACAAGGGTTGAGATGTTTTCCATGCCGCCATGCCTAACCGCATAATAAAGGGGATCAGCACACATAGCATGATGGCTGAGCGTATAAAGACAATTTGAAAAACAGAATACCCCTCCCCCAAAAACCGGATGAGGACTGCCATCCCACTGCCAAGGCAGATGGCAAGAAGGAGGAGTATCGCCGCAAAACTATTATCCCCTACACGATCACGAAGAGCTGTGGCGGTCCGAACAAATGCCGTATTTGTCAATTTTTACCTCCCTATGGGAGATCGGCTTAGGCCTTTACGGGTAGATAGCAAGGGTGCAAATGGGTGACTATCATTCTCTTTTTTATGAGCGAATGCGTTAATTATTGAGATGACATCTTGCTAAATAAGTATAACCACCAGGGTTTGTGAGGATGGTTTTTTTAATATAACCGCGTTTCATATACCTATTGAATAAACTTTCTAATCCAAGTTTCAATCTCTTGAGCAGCCTGCGCCGCTGTTCTTGATGTAACATCTAGGCGCAAGACTGCGTCGCCATCACGGTCGATAAGAACCCGATCTTCTTTCCCCTGACGAAAAAGCGCAGGGTTGCGTGGTTTTCGTTTCTCATCCCGATCAGAACTTTGAATACGGCGTGCATTCTCCTCCCGTGAACAGTCAAGAACCACGACGAGGTGGGACCTATTGCACCGATGCGCAAGATCAATAACCTCATCCCAACATTCATTCCCCCACCGAGAATCTTGAAAGTGGGCATTGGTCAATATCACAGGGGTCTTCTGAGAAATCTCTGTAACACGGTCATACGCGACCTTGCGGACAGATCGCACAGTTTCGTAAAACTCTGGCGATTTAAATTCAGTCAGCGCAAAAGCAACATTATAAATGGAGTGATTATCCAGCAGTTTTGCGCCAATCCGCGCCGCCAACAGCCGCCCAATCGTTAGCTTTCCTACGCCAGGATAGCTGTTGAGATGGATAATCATCGGCAACCTCCTCGAGGGTATAAAGGCCTAACATATACTCTCAACCGCTTTTATTCATTTGAGAGGACTTCGTAAAACGTATAAAGATAAAGCTGTTCAGAGCATGAAAGTTTTTAGAAATTGTTGGGCAATCTGTTGATCTTGAGCACTCGACAGTGCCAAATGAAGCTATAACTTCCATTTGTTGCACTATTATGACCTTCCATATTTACGCAACCATGGATGCAGTTGGGTTCTACCATGACCATTTGGCCTATTGGACCCAAAACGAGGCCCAAAATAACTTGATAATGTCAATTGTCAGCCGGGCAGTAAAAGAGAAACAAGAGCTCATTGGGTGGTCAGTAACGAAAGATAATGATGTTGTTTTAACGGCCGCTCAAACACCTCCTCACCCTCTATTAATTTCTCATGGCTGTGAAGATGCGAGTATGGCTCTGGCCACGCATTTTGAAGGCCCCCACTTCTATGTGTCAGGTCCTGTATCTACATTAGATAAATTTGTTACGCAGTGGCAGAGCCGCCATGACCTTGACGTTACAGATCGTACAGAGATGACCTTTTTCATGCTGGAAACGCTCATCTCCGTTTCTCTACCTGAAGGAAGCTTCAACATTGCGAGTGAAGCAGACCTAGACCGCCTGCTTCCTCTGATGATTGATGGGGCCGCCGCCATGGGTTTGGCCCCGAGTTTACAAAGGGTAGATGTAATACGTCCTCAACTTAAATCGGCTATTGCAGATAGACGACAAGCATATTGGGAAGTGAACGGAAAAATTGTTTCTATTGCACGATATGCATCCAGCCTTCCCGATAGAGGCGCCCGTATCGGTGGTGTCTACACCTGTCTTGCCCATCGTAAAAAGGGTATAGCCTCCGCCTTGGTCGGCTCTTTAGCGAATTCCCTTTTCGAGAATGGGCAAAAATGGGTTTCTCTTTTTGCAGACAATGCCAACACAACATCCACTCAGCTTTATCAACGCCTAGGTTTTAGGCCTGTGTTTCAATCTGCTACGGTAAGTTTTAAACATTGCTAGGCGGTTCAATCATGTCACATTCTTTCCTTGTTATCGGCTCTATAGCTTGGGATCGGGTTATCCCCTTAGATGGAGACATATTCCCCGGCGGGAGGGTCACGGGAGAGATATGCGTTGATCCTGACAGTGACCTTCCCGCCGGTCGTCTTGGCGGCGGGGCGGCAAACGCTGCGGCTGCGTGGGTCAATGCAGGGCACACCGCATACGCATATGCGCCGGTTTCAAGTGACCTTGATGGTGATAAGATCATCTCAGCAGCAGCGCAGATCGGAATTGATACCCGCTATGTTCAGCGCATCGACTTGCCCTCTTCTACGACACTCGTGTTGATCGACCGGAAGGGTGAGCGTACCATTTTGCGATTGCACCCTAAGGGGAGATCTTCCCCGCCGTTTGATTCGCTCCGTTTCCAAATGAATGGTTTTGACCCAACATCCTTACCGCCTTTCGATGGGGTATATGTTCGGTCTGTGTTACCTGGTGTTCAGTCCATTCTTCAAAAGACCGAGATGGCGCATATTCTCGCCCAGTGGCCCTTTCGCCAGGGAGAAGGTCATATTGATGCGCATACCTTTGTGGGGTCAGCTGATGATTTAATGGCTAAAGGCATCGACCCTGATGACCCATGGCCAGTTGCGGTTCTGCAGGCAGGGAAGCGGTTAAGGCAAGTGGTCATCACAAGGGGGGCAAGAGGCGGGACAGTGTTTACCGCCAACGGGGATTTTGACTACTCTTCCCCACAAATTGACCAAGTAGACGCCACAGGGGCTGGGGATTGCTTTGCAGCAGGTTTGCTTGAGGCACTGTCGGGCAAAGCCCCCATCCAACAAGCCATTCGCCATGCCGCCCAATGGGGGGCTATCGCTGCCTCCCGAAGGGAATCAAGCTGCACCTCTACAGACTGTGTGTACACAGCTTTTACCGCTTAGAGCGTCGCGACAAACAAATAATCTATAGTAAAAATGGCCTATTTCAAGTCATTTGCATCGGTATAAGGGGCAGTTGTTTCAAAAAGGCGTTCATCCATGGTGGATTTAGACCCCCTGGTGACTTCCTTTGCCCCGCTCTCCGTCTTGGTCATTTCAAAACGATCATAAAGCTGGCCCGTTGCGGTTCGTGCTTCATAAGATAGATTATTTCCGTCAATTTCAATGATTTGGAAAAAGGGTGTATTTTCTGCTTTCCGGATCAATTCAACACCGTCTTCAGCATATTCATCCCACCCCGTCTCTTTAAATGTATATTGCTTTGGACCGCTGACAGAATTGACAAACATCGTATCCAATTGCCCGACCTCATCAGAAACGCCCAATCGCTCAGGCGTTTGCCCCGTGGCCCCGCGGGCGTAGGTGTGGTCATGCCCTTGCAAGACCAAATCAATGTTATACTTTTTGATAATGGGCAATAGCGCTTCCCGACGATCCGCTGAGTCCCGGTCGCGGCCGGAAGTAAAAATCGGATGATGCATAGAAAGGATTTGCCATCGTGCTGTGCTATTTGCCAATTCGCGGTCCAGCCAATCGGCTTGAGCCTCCAAATTACTATTCTGCGTTGACAGAATGAATATATCCAAATCTTTTGAGTAGGGAACTTTGTAAACAACCTCCTGCAAATCATCTGGCAGACTGTCATCGGTGGGTAACGTAAATTGAGGCCGCCAAAGGATCGACAAAATCCGGTCGGTTTGCTCTTCCCCCCCGCCAAGGCGCGCATACTCATGGTTTCC
>JBCCMT010000046.1:0-10576 GCA_039026195.1 Pseudomonadota bacterium
CCTCTGCCTCTTCCACAAGGGCACGAATATCATCCGACAACGTCGTCCGGTCCCCAATAATGCGAACACAGACCTCTTCTTTAGCCAATTCTTTAAGATCCCGCTCAAAGAATTGCCGCAACAACCCCATGAGATGCTGGACCTCCCAATCGGGTCGGTTCCAATTCTCCGTCGAGAAACTATAAAGGGTGATGTGGCTAAGGTCTAATTCTTTGGCCACCTTTACCGCGCGGCGCGCGGCCTCCACTCCCTCTTGGTGACCGCGAAGACGGCTGACCCCCTTTTCCTTAGCCCAGCGTCCATTACCGTCCATTATGATGGCCACATGGCGCAAGGCTTTATCCGTATCATGCTTTTCTTCCTCCGCCGTGAGGGCGGGGGAGTTAGCAAACATACGGCCTGCAAATCGATGAAGGGGGGTAACGGACAAATCAGACCTGCATAATTTCTTCTTCTTTAGCGCTGTGCATTTCGTCAACCGCTTTGACTTTTTCGTCGGTCAATTTTTGCACATCGTCTTGAAGACGTTTTTGATCATCTTCTGGCATCCCGTCGGCCTTTTTAATGTCCTCCATGCCATCACGGCGAACATTACGGATCGCCACCTTCGCGCTTTCGGCATATTTGCCCGTCATTTTGGCAAGGTCTTTCCGGCGTTCCTCCGTCATCGGTGGCATCGGCACCCGAACGGTCTGCCCATCAGTGACCGGGTTCAAATCAAGCCCAGAATCGCGAATCGCTTTTTCGACCGCGCTGACCATGCCCTTATCCCATACTTGAATGGAAAGGGTGCGGGCATCGGGCACCCCGATGGTGCCCACCTGATTAAGGGGCATGTCAGAGCCATAGGCATTGACCATCACCGGTTCGAGTAAGCTCGTGGTCGCCCGCCCGGACCGAAGACCTGCATATTCTGTTTTCAATGACGCTAAAGCGCCGTCCATGCGTTTTTCAAGTTCCTTCAGATCAGGACCATCGGACATTGTGAGAATTCCTTCTTATGAGAATGGGGTATGAATAGGGCCAGTTCCCTCTTTTTCGCTTTATGGCCCAAGCTTGCCGCGAACGAAAGCACCTTGATGTCAGGAGAATGACAAAAGAGTGAATTATATGACGTTGATATCAGAAAAAAGAGGAGAGATCAGGCGCGCAGGCTAGCTGGCTTGACGATCCCCAATCACGGTAAACCGTCCTTTTCCTGTGAGGGCCCCTTCAATACCGCCCGCTGCAAGGGAGAACACTACAATGGGAATGCCATTTTCCCGCGTGATGGAAATGGCCGCTTGGTCCATGACCCGAAGGTCTTGGCGGAACACATCCATATAAGAAAGCTGATCGAACCGTTTTGCATCGGGGTTGGTTTTGGGGTCAGAATCATAAACCCCGTCCACCTGGGTGCCCTTCATCAAGGCATCGCACCCCATCTCTGCGGCGCGCAAGGCGGCGGCGGTGTCGGTGGTGAAAAAGGGATTGCCAGACCCAGCGGCGAAAATTACCACCCGGCCCCGCTCTAAATGCCGTAAGGCACGCCTACGAATATAAGGCTCACAGACAGAGGTCATTTCGATGGCCGACATGACACGGGTATCCACATCAATGGCCTCAAGAGAGTTCTGCACCGCAAGGGCATTCATCACTGTTGCCAACATGCCCATATAGTCCGCGGAGGCTCGCTCCATCCCCTTCGCTGCCATTTGCAGCCCACGGAAGATGTTCCCGCCCCCCACCACCAGGCTGACCTCCACCCCCAATTCTTTAGCGGCTTTGATCTCAAGGGCGATGCGCTCGACAGTCTCTAGATCGATGCCAAATTCCTTTGGGCCCATCAACGCTTCGCCAGAAATTTTCAAACAAACGCGCTTAAAGGGAAGATCACTTTCAGAGAGGGAGATAGCCGGGGAACTCATAGGCAAAAACTCTTAATGACTTTAGGGAATGCCTATCAGAGTCGGTGCGCCATGGCCAGGGCCTCATTATCATAAGCTTTACGTCAAATTGTATCATCGGCCCTGTAAAGAAACGAGTGATATTCTGCCTCAAAAGGCGGCGCTATTAGGCGTCCTTCCCGCAAAAGGGAAAGTGAAGCTTAAGGCCGCCATCCTTCCTCTTGAGGCTGATTTTTCTGCGCTAGCTGTTCTTTTGCCAGCTTGGTCATATCCATCATTTTATGGAGCAAGGGGTCCAGCCCTTGGCCCGTGACACCCGACAGCAAATGAACGGGACCGGCCGCCGCCTCTAATGCTTTTTGTTTCTCGCGCATCTCCTCATCGTCGAGGGCATCAATTTTATTCAAGGCCACGATTTCAGGTTTCGCCGCCAACTCTTCTGCATAGAGAGAGAGTTCATTCCGAATGGTTTCATATGCCCCCACCACATCCTCTTGGGTGCCATCCACCAAATGAAGAAGCGCTGCACAGCGCTCCACATGACCTAAAAACCGATCGCCAATCCCTGCCCCCTCATGGGCACCGGCGATAAGCCCGGGGATATCGGCAAGAGTAAAGCTTCGCCCTGGCCCCAGGCGGACCACCCCCAATTGTGGGTGAAGGGTTGTGAACGGATAATCCGCAATCTTTGGCTTTGCTGCAGAGACTGCACCTAAGAATGTCGACTTCCCCGCATTGGGTAACCCTAAGAGGCCAATGTCAGCAATCAATTTCAGCCGTAGCCAGACGGTCCGCTCCTCCGGCAATTGGCCTGGATTGGCTTTCCGCGGGGCTTGGTTACGAGAGGTTTTAAACCGTGCATTGCCAAAGCCCCCATTACCGCCCTTGGCCAGCAAAACCTGCTGACCCGGCGTATCAAGATCAGCAATCAGGGTCTCTTCATCTTCTTCGAAAATTTGTGTGCCTGTGGGGACTTTGATGATGATATCATCACCGGCGCCACCGGTGCGGTTTTTCCCCATCCCATTCCCGCCGGCGGGCGCCTTGAAATGCTGCTGATAGCGATAGTCGATCAGCGTATTGAGGTTGTCCACAGCCTCTGCAAACACATGCCCGCCCCGGCCGCCATCCCCCCCGTCAGGGCCGCCAAATTCCACATATTTTTCTCGGCGGAAGGAAAGACACCCATTTCCCCCCTTCCCCGACAGAATATAAATACGGGCACGATCCAGAAATTTCATAAAAATCGCCTTTTTGCGAACGGTGGCTCTATTGTTCAAATAACACAGGACCATCATGAAAAAAGGGCCCCAAAGGGACCCCTCTCTTCTCGTCCTTTTGAAAAGGATGAAATCTTATTCTGCGGCCTCAAGGGGGGCGACGCTGACAATTTTGCGATCTTCTTTGGTGGTGCGGAAAGAAACATGACCTTCCACTTTTGCAAAAATCGTGTGGTCCTTGCCCATGCCCACATTGTCCCCGGCAAAGATCTTCGTGCCCCGCTGGCGCACAATGATATTGCCTGGGATCACATGTTCGCCACCATATTTCTTGACGCCTAACCGGCGACCCGCGGAGTCGCGACCGTTACGGGAGGAGCCCCCTGCTTTTTTATGTGCCATGGTGTGTTAGTCCTTTTTTGCCGCTGCGGCTTGATCTGTTTTTGCACGGGGCGGTTCGCCTGCCAAGAGTTCTTTGGCTTGCTCCACCCATTCGTCACGGGTGGCGCGCCCGCGCAATTCTAATTTTTCATCTAAGGCTTCGATGGTGCTTGCATCCATTTCCGCAATTTGCGTGAGGGAGGTGATCCCTGCGCCCTCAAGCTTTTCCTTTAGTTTCGGCCCGACGCCGCCGATCAAGGCCACATCGTCTTTAATATTTCCTGTCCCCAAAGGTGCTTTTTGCTCAGCGTCTTTAATGGCAGGCTCAGATTTTTTCGCTGCAGGTTTGGCTGCCACTTTACCAGAGGGTTTCGCCCCGCCGGTGAGGATTTCTGACACCCGCAACACGGTCATGGGCTGGCGATGCCCTTTTTTGCGGCGGTAATTCTGGCGGCGGCGTTTCTTGAAGACGATAATCTTCTTGTCCCGCGCCTGCTCTAGAATTTCAGCAGCGACAGAGGCCCCTTCTACGAGAGGGGCGCCCACCTCAGGGCTATCCCCCCCTATCATGAGTACATGGTCAAGGGTCACAATATCCCCAGCATCACCGGCTAATTTTTCAACTTTGATAACATCATTGGCAGCAACACGAAATTGCTTACCGCCCGTCTTTACGACTGCATACATAATTTAGACCTTTCGCGACCTCTGGCTTGAGCCAGTCGCCTTTTTTCCCTGAGATCTTGCGCCTCAGTTGTTAAAGAGCGTGGCATGTAGAAGCCTAACCCCCATAGGTCAAGGGGTTCCCCGACCCTTTAGACCTTGAAAGCGTCTACGCAACTTATCTCTCCATTTTACGGTATTGTATACGCTTGGGGATATCCGCATCGGGGCCTAACCGACGTTTTTTATCTTCGATATAAGCGGCAAAATTCCCCTCAAACCATTCCACATGGCTATCCCCTTCAAAGGCGAGGATGTGGGTGGCAATGCGGTCGAGGAACCAGCGATCGTGGCTGATCACCACCGCGCAGCCCGCAAAATCGTCAAGGGCGTATTCAAGCTCCCGCAAGGTATCCACATCAAGGTCATTGGTCGGCTCATCGAGGAGGAGGAGGTTCGAGCCTTGCTTCAGCATTTTAGCCAGCTGCACCCGGTTCCGCTCCCCACCTGAAAGATCGCCCACTTTTTTCTGCTGGTCACCGCCTTTAAAGTTGAACCAGCTGACATAGGCGCGGGAATTGATCTCCCGATTGCTGCCCAACTGCACGATATCAAGGCCATCGGAAATCTCTTCCCATACGGTCTTTTTATCATCCAAATTCTCTCGGGTTTGGTCGATATAGCCCATTTTTACGGTCTCCCCCACCCGCAAAGCGCCCTGGTCTGGCTGTTCCTGCTCTGTCAGCAGTTTAAAGAGCGTGGTCTTCCCCGCCCCGTTAGGGCCAATAATCCCCACAATGCCGCCGGGGGGCAGTTTGAAAGAGAGATCTTCATATAGAAGTTTATCGCCATAGGCTTTTTTAAGGTCTTCCGCCTCAATCACCACGCCGCCCAGGCGCGGGCCCGCAGGGATTTGGATTTGCGCCAAATTGATTTCTGCTTTGGCCGCTTTGTCTGCCAGCTCATCATAGGCTGAAATCCGTGCCTTTGATTTGGCTTGCCGCGCCTTGGGGCTTTGGCGGATCCATTCAAGCTCCCGCGAGAGGGTTTTTTGCCGGCTTGCTTCCTCCCGCGCTTCTTGCTCCAACCGTTTTTGCTTTTGTTCGAGCCAGGAGGAATAATTCCCCTCATAAGGAATGCCTTGGGCCCGGTCGAGCTCTAAGATCCACCCCGTCACATTGTCTAGGAAATAGCGGTCGTGGGTGATCAGCACCACGGCGCCCGGGAAATTTCGCAGGTAATTCTCTAACCAGGCGACACTCTCTGCATCCAGATGGTTGGTGGGCTCATCGAGCAGCAGCAAATCAGGTTTGGCGAGCAAAAGTCGGGCCAGGGCCACGCGGCGCTTCTCTCCGCCGGAGAGGTTTTCCACCGCCCAATCCCCTGGGGGGCAGCGTAGGGCCTCCATCGCCATTTCCACCTTGCTGTCAATGTCCCAGGCATCGAGGGCGTCGATCTCCTCTTGAAGGGCGGACATTTTTTCCATCAGCTCATCGGTGTAATCTTCGGCCAACTGAACCGAGACCTCGTTGAATTCATTGACCTTGGCTTTGATCTCCGCCACCCCTTCGGCAGCGTTTTCAAAAACGGTTTTGCTCGGATCAAGCTCCGGCTCTTGGGGCAAATACCCCACCTTCGCGCCATCAGCCACATAAGCCTCGCCGTTAAACTCCTGATCCACCCCAGCCATGATTTTGAGCAAGGTGGATTTCCCGGCGCCATTCACCCCCACAACGCCAATTTTCGCATCGGGATAGAATTGCAAATGCACATTTTCGAGGATTTTTTTCGCCCCATAAGCCTTTGTAAGCCCTCGCATATGATAGATAAATTGGCGTGCCATGGGGTCTCCTTACCGCGATCCTGTCCATTTGCCTTGGGGGATAGGCGAAACCTTATGCTTTCTCAAGCGTCTATACCTTTAGGCCTTTCATGCTTATATAAGAGAGGAATGAGGGGTTTTTTGCCATGAGTTATGTCAGCCAAACGTTAGCGAAGGGAGAGAGGATCCTCAAATCCGCGACCTTTAACTGGACCTATTCGGTCAGTAGTTTTTTGTGGGGGGTGTTTAGCATTTTGCCCATCAGCTATCTGATGTTTCTCATCGCCACAGGACAAGACATACCCGGTCAACTCCCTTGGGTGATGGGGCTGTCGGCTGTGCCAGCGGTCCTTGGCCTCTTTTTGCTTATCGCCCATCTCATCCACCTGAATACCACCGAAATTGTGGTCACTACCTTTCGCTTTGTGTACAAAACAGGCCTCATCTCGCGAGACACAAAAGAAGTGAGCCTGAACAAAATTGAAGAAATCAGTCTCCGCCAGAGTATTTTAGGCCGTATTTTCGGTTACGGGAATATGACTTTACGCGGAACGGGTGTGGGCGTCATCACCCTCCCCAATGTTGATCGGCCGTTAAAGGTCCGTCAAATTATCGAAAGCGCAAAGGCAAAGCTGCGCGGCCCAACCGCACAAAACCTAAAGGATGCGGCCCCACAAGCCGCTGTGGTTATTCCCATGGAAGAGCTGCGGTAGGGTTTATGAGTTCTTTCTAGAGCATTTCGCGTTCCTTTGGAGCGCGCTCAATTGCTCTAGGTTCTTGTTTTGTCGCGCGTTCGGCGGGAAAATGGGTCCCTTCCCATTTTCTCATCCGCCTTACTTTGCGGATAACCGCACACACCCCGTATCAAGTACGGGGCAGGCTTTATCCGTGATGCGCTCTAATCCATGAGATCACTGGTAGGAAGTTTTGTCTCCCGCCGGTTGATGAATTTGCGTTCGAACGCCACAAATAAACATGTTATAATGATCAGAATAGCCCCTATATAGAGTTGCCAAGCGGGCTTTTCCTCAAAAAATAGATATCCAAACCCCGCGCCCCAGATCAGCGCCGTGTAATCTAAAGGTGCAAGCTTCTGAGCCGGTGCCCGAGAATAGCCAATGGTGAATAACCACCAACAGCTCACCCCCATGGCGGCAACAACAAAAAGCGCAAGAAAGTATTCAAAACCTTTAGCCATCTCTTCGGCCATATAAGAAGAGCCAAACATCACCATCCCCCCCGCAATCACCAAAAGATAGGTCGCAGGCACAACATTGGTAAAAAACATCGTTGTCAGACTATCTTCCTTTTGCGCCCTTAAGCGGAGCAAAACCAAAACAAGCGCATAGCCACATGCGGATACCAACGCGGCGACCGCCCCCAATAGACGATTGCCCCCTTCTGGGCCGCCTTCCAAATCGCCGGATAGGGCAAAAACCGCCCCGGCAAACCCAATAAATGCCGCAATGATCGTTGCTTTGTTAATGCGTTCCCCCAAGACAACCCAAGCAATGGGCGCAATCAAGAGCGCAGCGGTAAACCCTAAGACCGTAGCCTCCGCTAACCCCAACTGCGTCAACGACCAGAAGAAAGACATGGCCGTCACCACTTGGCATACCCCTCGAAAGGCGTGGAACCGTATCGCCTCAAAGGAAGGAAGGGCCCGCCTTATGCCCACATAAAGAGTTGAAATGATCACAGCCCCTAAAAGATAGCGCCACGTGGTCACTGCAAAAACATTTACATCAACGGCAATAGCTTTGATGATAGTGTCCATACTCGACCCCAACAAAACACCTATTGCCACCAGCACCATGGGAGAAATGAACGTCATCTCTCCTCATTTCAGCTGTTATCGGGCAGGTCAAGTAGGAGGGGAACCCGTCCCTCTCCAGTCTACAAGGTCCCAATGAATTGACACCTAAGATATTTATTATTATCGATAAGGGGTATGGAGTTGTAACGGCTTCACGTTTTAATAGGGAGAGCCCACGAAATGCGCTATTCTATTTCTATACTCACATTATTTGTTTTAAGCGTCACATCACCTGCCATGGCGGCTCATAGTTGGACCTCGGCAATCAAAATCGACACCTTACAAGTTGATGCGAATGGGGACGTTTTGATAACATTGCTGTCCTCGCATGGAGATACGGAATGTGGCTCAACGGGCAGTAATTTAAAGAGATACCGATTACAAAAAACCAATACAGCTATATATGAAGCTGCACTGTCTATTTCTTTAACAGGATTGTCCACTGGCGCTGATATGTTTTTTAGAGGCGGCGGCTGTGTTGGATCTATCCCTGCCTTGGGCAATATCCGTATTTCTAGCTAGAGCTATAAAGTTCTATGCGGATTTATTAAAATTACTAAAGCTTAGAAATTTATACCCCAATATTTTATAGGCCAGCTTCGCTGCCAATCGATCACAAGAATGAAGACCCGGCTGCGGCGCAAGCTCGTTAATATCCGCCCCCACCACCGGGTACCCCCCCGCGCCCCGGCCCCGTATCGCCAGCACACCCTCCCAACAAAAGCCGCCGGGTTCGGGGGTCCCGGTGGCGGCCATGACACTGGCATCAAACCCATCAAGGTCAAAGGTCACATAGACATATTTGCCCACCAGGGGCGCTATTATATCCTCCACCCGCCAATCAGATTTATCCTTTGCCCAATGAATATGGATGCGATGCCGGTTCGCCTCATAAAAGGGAATTTCTTCAGCGGAAATATTACGTATACCGATAGAGACAAGAGAGACCCCTTCATGGTCCAAACATCGCCGCAGCGCCGCGGCATGGCTGAAATGTTGTCCATCATATCCGTCACGTAAGTCCGCATGGGCATCAAAATGAAGAAGGGTGAGCTCCGGCCATCGCTTCACAAAGGGGCGAAGGGCGCCGGGGGTGATGGCATGTTCCCCCCCAAAGACGAAAGGAAACGCCCCTTCATTAAGGGCCGCCCCCGTGAGCTCTGCCAATTGGTCAAGCGCGGCCTCCACAGGGGTTGCGATTTGAGGTTCTTTGATCGTCTCAAGGCGGAAAGCCTCTCTTGGTGTTGACCAGCTTTCATCGTCAAAAAGGGGGAGGGTTTGGCTTGCAGTCAACATCGCGGCGGGCCCATGCGCTGTGCCCGCGCCATAGGACACAGTCGCCTCAAGGCCAAAGGGGATCACTCGGACCAAGGGCAACGCCATATCTTGCGCGCGCCTGTCGCCCAAAAATCCTTCTTCGGGGGGGAGAAATATTGTGGTCATGCCCTCAGTTTAACGCGAATAGGGCTATTTCGCAAAAAGCAACGACATTACACTTTACAATAGAAAAGGCCCTTTTGACGAACGCAAAAGGGCCTTTATAAAATATTATATGGAGCTTTTCAGCATCCAGACTGTTTTCTCATGGGCCGCAATCAGACCTGCAAGCATGTCCTCTGTCCCAGAGTCATCTGCATCCACCGCCACATCAATCGCCGTATTGGCGGTATCTAACCATTTCTCGTGGTCAGAGATGAGGTTTTGGATCATCCCTTCGGCGGAGGGGATATCATTATCCCCCTCTTCAATGGTCGCATGGGCCAAGAGCCCACGGGAAGAGCCTGGTGCAGGAGCGTCAAGGGCCCGCAACCGTTCAGCCAAGTCATCTAAACTTGCCCACATTTCCGTATACTGCTCTTCAAACATGGTATGGAGGGTGTGAAACCGGGGGCCGGTGACATTCCAATGATATCCATGGGTTTTCACATAAAGGGCATAAGTGTCGCTTAACACTTTATTTAGGCCCTCAACAACTTTCTCATTCTCAGACATGACAGTCTCCTCATTCATTCAATCACGAGACTTATATAGCGCTTTCCGCTTCCCGAACCCAACAAATAGAATAAAAGAAGCTTATCGATTTTCTCGATAACGGTTTAAGTCATACCCTCACAAAACTGGGCTATTCTCGCGCAGGCCTCTTCTAAGGTGGCATCATCGGTGGCGTAAGATATTCGGAAATAGGGGGAAAGGCCAAAGGCCGCGCCAGGCACCACCGCCACCGCTTCGCTTTCTAAAAGCCGCTCTGCAAAATCCACATCATTTGTGATGCCCCCCTTCCCCATCAGGTCTGCGCAAGAGGGATATACATAAAACGCCCCTTGGGGGGTAAGACAAGAAAGGCCCGCAATCGCATTAATGGCTTTCACAACCTTGTCCCGGCGACGGTGAAAAGTGGCGACCCACTCTTTTAAAAAGCCTTGCTCTCCCCCAAAGGCGGCGATGCCAGCATATTGGGTGATCGAACAGGGGTTAGAGGTGGATTGGCCTAATATTTTCCGCACCCCCCCCATAAGGGAAGACGGACCTGCCCCAATCCCCAATCGCCAACCGGTCATGGCATAGGCTTTGGACGCGCCGTTCACAATCAGTGTTCGATCTTTTAAATCAGGCGCAATGGTGGGAAGTGTATAGAATGCCGTGTCAAAGATGATATGTTCATAAATATCATCCGTCATCAACCATATGTGGGGATGACGGCGAAGCACCTCCGCAATCCCTTCAAGCTGGTCCTTGGTGTAAAGGGCACCGGCGGGGTTGCCGGGGGAGTTCAGCATTAGCCATTTCG
>JBCCMT010000047.1:0-10480 GCA_039026195.1 Pseudomonadota bacterium
CTCAGCCCGATCAGGGCCAAGATGACAGCAATAATCCAAAACCGAATCACAATGGTGGGCTCTTTCCATCCCATTTGTTCGAAATGGTGATGAACCGGGGCCATTTTGAACACCCGCTTGCCCGTCAATTTGAAAGAAGCAATTTGTATCATGACAGAAAGCGCTTCGAACACAAACAACCCCCCAATAATCGCCAAGACGATTTCATGTTTGACCGCCACGGCAATGGCACCCAAGGCCCCCCCTAAGGATAAAGAGCCTGTGTCCCCCATAAAAATCATCGCTGGGGGGGCATTAAACCATAAAAAGCCAAGGCTTGCCCCCACAATGGCCCCGCAAATCACCGCAAGCTCCCCCACGCCAGGCACATAGATAATGCCAAGATAAGCGGTATAGTCCGCCCGCCCCACAAGATAGGCAATCATCATAAAACTGCCCGCGGCGATCATCACAGGGACAATCGCTAAGCCGTCAAGCCCATCGGTCATATTCACCGCGTTAGAGGCCCCGACAATCACAAGAGCCGCAAAGGGAAAAATCAAAAACCCCAAAGGAATAAGAACATCCTTTAAAAAGGGCAGCGGCACGCTATGGGCAATATTTGGATCAATACCGGGGGTAGACCGCAGCACGGCCACACTGACCGCGCCGGCAACGAAAGCGATAGCGAATTGAAATAATAATTTGCCAGAGCCAGATACCCCTTTGGTATTTTGTTTCGACACTTTGAGATAGTCATCTAAAAACCCGAGCAACCCAAACCCTAAAGTCACCCCTAGCACCATCCACACATAAGGGTTATTGAGCGGTGCCCAGAGCAAAGTGGAGATCACTAGGCTCACAAGAATCAGCACCCCCCCCATGGTGGGCGTCCCCGCCTTTTCCACAATATGGCTTTTCGGACCGTCCGTACGAATCGGTTGCCCCTTGCCTTGCTTCACCCGAAACCAGCGAATGAGGGCGGGGCCAAAAATAAAAGAAATCAATAAGGCGGTGATAATCGCGCAACCGGTTCGGAAGGTAATATAGCGGAAGACATTGAAAAAGCTAATGTCTTCGGCAAGGGGGGTAAACAGATGATACAACATGGCCCTTGCGCTACCCCGCTTCGTCGGTTTTGGCTAGAAAGAGCTTTAATAATGTTCCGATGCCCGACGCATTTGACCCTTTGAACAAAACAACGTCCCCGTCCCGAAGGTCCGCCCCTAACGCCTCCATCAACTCCTCTGCTTTTTCTCTATGGTGTTGAGGCACTTGACCTGAAAGCTTTTCATTAAGCGCTAGCATATCTTGACCGGCTGTATAGAGCTTTTCCACCTTGGCTTCTAAAATTGGTGGGGCGAGGGAGGCGTGAAGGTCAGGGGATTGGGGACCTAATTCTTTCATCTCCCCCAAAACGGCAATCCGCCGCCCCTGCCCCTCTGGCTGTGTTGCCCCCAACACAGTAAGGGTTGCTGTCATCGACGTTGGATTGGCATTATAGCTTTCATCCAGGATGCGAATCTTTTTCCCTTGGAGGGTTCGCTCATAGACCGCCCCGCGACCATCGCCGGCGGTGAACTGCTCAAGACCTCGGCACGCTTTTTCCATGGGGATACCCAAGGCAGAACAAGAGGCTAGCACAGACATCGCATTCACCGCATGATGTTTGCCTTTTGCCTGTAATAGGAAAGAGATGTCTTCATCTAAGACCTTTGCTGTGACCTTTGCCTTGCCCCCCTTTTGTTCTTCGTACCCAGTTAATTGTGCGCCCTTTTTTCCATCCGCTGTTTCGCCAAAAGGAATAATGCGATCGACGTTTTGACCTTTGGCTTCGCTCTCTAAATACTCATAATAAGAACTATCCGCTGGCAGAACAGCCACACCGCCGGGGCGAATGCCGCTTAAAATTTCTGCCTTCGCGGCAGCAATCCCGTCCACACTGTCAAAAAACTCTAAATGCACCGCAGCAATCGTCGTAATAATCGCCACATGGGGCCGAACCATGGCCACCAAAGGGGTAATCTCCCCCGCATGGTTCATTCCAATTTCAAAAACGCCGTAGTCCGATTTTGGCGGTAAACTCGCAAGGGTTAGGGGCACGCCAAGGTGATTGTTAAAGCTCGCCGCCGCGGCATGTACATCCCCCGCTTCACTTAACGTGGCGCGGAGCATCTCTTTCACGCTTGTCTTCCCCACACTGCCCGTCACGGCGACCAGCTTACCGAAATTCCGGTCCCGCGAGGCCCTGGCCAGGGTTCGTAAACCCGCCATGGTATCATTAACCTTTAAGAGAGGTAGGGATGCCGGGGCATCTTCTGGTATATAACTGACCAAAGCGGCTGCAGCCCCGGCATTTGCCGCCGCAGCCAAAAAGTCATGGCCGTCACGCACATCTTTGACGGCAACAAAAATATCACCTGGCTCAAGGCGGCGGGTGTCAATGGACAACCCACTTGCCGACCACTCCGCCCCCATCACATCGCCGAAGGTGGCAGCCGCAGCTTCGTATGCGGTCCAAAGATCACTTCCGCTCATTGATCTCTTCCTTGCATATATTTTGTAGTAATAGCGACGTCATCAAAGGGGTATGTCACCCCCTTAATGGTTTGCCCTTGCTCATGGCCCTTCCCCGCCACCAAAAGAACATCCCCTGGGTGGAGGGCCTGCACCGCCGCCCCAATCGCTTCCTCTCGCCCTGCAATTTCTATAGCATCGGGGGCGCCCGCCAAAACCGCCTGGCGAATAGCATCGGCGTCTTCAGACCGCGGATTGTCATCGGTGATGATCACCTTATCTGCCCTCGCCAGAGCAGCCTTTGCCATGAGGGGCCGCTTGGCGCGATCTCTATCGCCCCCTGCGCCAAACACGATGTGCAATGCCCCCTTTGTGTGAGGGCGAATGGCCCCTAAAGCTGTTGCAATGGCATCGGGGGTATGGGCAAAGTCTACATAAGCTGTAGCCTCTTCCCCCCCTTCAAAAAGACGTGTACCCGCCTTTTGCATCCGCCCCGGGGCGGCGGTAAGCTGGGAAAGGCGGGGAATGACATCTTTCGCTGAAAGACCACTGGCCATGGCAAGCCCAGCGGCCACAAGGGCATTATCCGCTTGGAAGGCACCAATAAGAGGGAGGTCAAGGGCATAAATCTCCCCCTCGCTCTTCACCTTTATGGATAACCCGTGGGGAACAGCCGTAACTTCTGAAAGATGGATATCTGTGCCCGCCCGCCCCACGGTAAAGACATGACGGCCCGCTACTTTCGCAGCCTCGGCAGCTTGATCCGACCCCGGCCCATCCATATTCATTACGACGATACCGCCTTTTGGCAAAAGATCGGTAAAAAGACGTTTTTTCGCCGAGAAATAATCTTCAAAATCTGGATGATAATCTAGATGATCTTGGGTAATATTCGTAAACGCCGCCAACCCAAAACTCACCCCATCGGCACGAAATTGGGAAAGCCCATGGGAGGAGACCTCCATCGCCAAATGCGTGGTCCCTAGCGATGCCATGGAGGATAGAATTTGATGGATTTCAATGGGGTCAGGTGTTGTGTGACGTAAAGCATAGTCATAGCCCGGTGCGATGGCCCCTAAGGTTCCTAAACTCCCAGCTTTATAGCCGAAAGACGTCCATAGCTGGCTTAAAAATCTGGCCACAGAGGTTTTGCCATTCGTCCCCGTAATCCCCGCCACCAGCTTTGGCTGGCCATGGTGAAAGCGCATGGCGATTTGGGCAAGGGTTAATCTTGGCTCCTCACTTTCAATGACGGGAACGGAAGCTGTGGTACCGGGCAACGCCAAAATTGCAGCGGCCCCAGCCTCAATCGCTTGGTCAATAAATTGACGACCATCCACTTGCGTGCCGGGAAGCGCTGCAAATAAAAACCCTGACTTCACCATGCGGCTGTCCGCCGTCAGCCCTGAAATCTCTATGGGGGGCAATCGTCGCGCCAGGGTGGTGAGGTCAGATAAATACATCAGTAAGCGGTTTTTGAAAGTAAAGTGGCCAGGGCATCATGCTCAATAACTTGCTTTTGTTCATGGTCTTGACCTTTCCGTAAGCCCACAAACCCATCAAAGGCCACATCATCCCCCACGGGCATCAGCCCAAGGGTTGGGGCCGCCCGCTCCACCACACGGCGAAAGACCGGGGCCGCCACATAGCCAGCCGTGGCAAAGCCATATGTGGCACTTGTCCCTTTGGGCTCATCAAGAGAAATCAACAAAACATATTTTGGGTCATAGCCGGGAAAAGCGCCGATGAAACTGGACACCAGCTCCCCATCCTCATCATAGCCGCCGACCCCTGGTTTATCAGCGGTCGCGGTTTTCCCGATGGGGTAGAACCCAGGGGCATCTGCATTCTTCCCCGTTCCCTCAGAGACAGATTTCCGCAAAATAATGCGCATACGCGCGCTTGTCGCATCACTGAAAACGCTAGTTTTTGAAACATCGCCACCAGCTAGAAAAGTGGGCTTAACATAGCTTCCCCCATTCACCACAGCGGCAAAGGATGCTGCCAATTGCAGTGGGCTCACAGCAATGCCGTGGCCGTAAGATGTCGACGCAAACTCTGCCGGGCGCCAAGTGGTGGAGACAATAGGTTTTCGCCGCTCTGGCAATTCCGTACGTAAGGGGGTCGTCAGATGCAGCGCCTTTAACGTATCGATAAACGCATCCAGCCCCAGACGTTCAACAATTTTAATCGTCCCAATATTTGAGGAACGCTGAACAATCTCTGAAACGGTCAGGGGTTGATTGTTTTTACTATAATCTTTGATGGTCCACCCCCCCACCTCAATAGGCTGAGACACATCGAAAGTTTCAGACAAATTCACCACTTTTGCATCTAACGCTGCCGCAGCGGTAATCGGTTTAAAGGCGGAGCCCAATTCATAAACATCAGACATGGCCCGGTTGCGCCACGCCCCTGGCTTAGCTGTACCGGGACGATTGGGGTTATAATCAGGCAAGCTTGCAAGCGCCCGGACCTCACCTGTGTTCACATCAAGCAAGACGCCCCATGCCGCCTTGGCGGTGAACACAGCCATGGCATCCGCAAGCTCATCCTCTAAAATCTGCTGGGCCACCAAATCAATGGATAAAGCAATCGGTTGCTCCTCCGTCAGCGCGCCCTTATAGCTATCAAGCATTTTTTCAGCCCCCACCGCGCCGCCGCGGCCAGGAATGGTATAGCCCACCACATGGGCGGCCAAATCCCCTTGCGGATACGCCCGCCGATGGGTGGAGGGGAATTTAAGCCCCGGCAAGCCAAGAGCAATGACATCTTGGCGCTCTTGAGGGGTGATGTTCTCTAAAACGAGGGTATATTGCTTTTGCGCTAAGCGTTTCTCTAGGCGACTTGCATTCATTGTAGGGAACATCGCACTTAAGCTATCCACCATTTCAGGAATGTCCCACACATCCCGGCCATCCACCGCAAGACCTGTCGCGTCCCTATTCATAATAAGAGGACGACCATTCCGGTCTACCACTTGGGGGCGCAGAGGGGCCTCCACCTCGGCTTTCACAAGACGAATTTCGTCGGCCATGCCGAAAGAAACATATCCAAGGCGGGCCACAAGCCCGCAAAATACAATCGCAAACGCAGCCGCACACAGTCGTAAACGAAATTTCCCCCCAACTCCTATCTGTTGGTCGGCATTCTTTTGCACCCGACGCCGATCATCATATTTTGTTCGGATAGAGATATTTTGACGAAGGCCATCACTCATCACTCACCTACCGCCTTTTCTGCTATCGCGGGGTCGATCATGCCAATCGCATTGCCAATAACATCTGCATTTTCCGGCAGCACAGGGCCTTGATCAGCGGTTGTCACCCCAATCGTTTCAGCAAAGTCACGGTCATCTGCCAACTGAGAGGCTTTGACGGTTTTCAACGACAAATGGGTTTCATTCAAATCATTTAGCCGGCGCGCAGATTCTAACACTTCCACATCAAGCCGTACACGCTCTATTTGACTGGCGGTGTTTGACACCTCCTCCTCAAGCAAAGAAAGCTCAATTTGGCTTTGTCGTACCTCTGCTTCGGCTTGAAACCGGCCCGCAACAGCAGTGACGAGAAGACTGGTTAAAAAGATCAAAACAAACTTCACGACACATGACTCCATTTTTGTTGTAAAGGCGAGAACACTAAAGGCGGCACCCCTAAACCTTCTAAGCGAGCCCTTGACCAATCTGATACTGGGTTTTCATTGCGGCGGGCACTGCGTAAAATCGCTGACCGCGCCCGTGGATTGGCGTCAATTTCTTCTGCCGAAGGTCTCACTGCTTTCTCGCCCTTGTTAAATGTCGCCAAAGGCCTATCGATATCAGGCAGGTGGCGTGATGCACTTCCCCCCTGGCCTGTCACGGTTGACAAAAACCGTTTCACGATTCGGTCCTCTAAAGAATGAAAAGATACGGCCACCAACCGTCCCCCGGGCGTTAGCAAGCGCTCCGCCGCCAGAAGAGCGCGAACGATTTGACCCAACTCATCATTGATAAAAATCCGTAAAGCTTGAAACAAACGTGTGGCAGGATGAATTTTCGTCCCGCGCCCTAGGGCTTTCTCTGCAATGGTGGCTAAATCTGTTGTGGTCTTAAGCGGCGCCACCCGACGCGCCTCCACAATCAGCTTTGCGAGCCGACGGGACTTTTTCTCCTCCCCATACTGAAAAATCACATCGGCAAGGTCATTTTCTTCTGCTGCATTGACAAAGGCGGCAACATCAGACCCCTTTCCCATACGCATATCTAAAGGGCCATCCTGTTGAAACGAAAACCCCCGCTCCCCTTGATCAAGCTGCATGGATGAAACGCCAAAATCAAACACAATGGCATCAATGTGAGAGACCCCTTGCGCCCCTAAAGCTTGTTCCACTTGATCAAAAGGCGCTTCAACGAGCGTCAGTTTCGCTTCATGTGAAAACCGGACCCGCCCCGCCGCTATGGCTGCAGGATCTCGATCAAAGGCAATAACCGTGGCCCCCGCTTCTAACAATTTAGCCGTATACCCCCCAGCGCCAAAGGTGGCATCGACAACCACTTGGCCGGGGGCAGGCCCCACCGCCTCTATCGCTTCTGCTCTTAAGACCGAGACATGATCAGCTTCGAATGAACCAATAGGTTGTGTCATGACTGCCCCCTCAAGTCTTTAGACCCCAATGTCGAGGGCAATGCACGGGCACGGAGGATATCTTTTTCCTCATCACTTAAGAGGCTCAGCACCGCCGTTAGCGAATCAATTACTGCTTTCTCACTTAAAGAAAAATAGGCCCCACGACCCGCAACCTGTATCTCCCCTGAAAGTTGGGCATGATCCCGAAATTTCTTCGGGATGACCACACGGCCATTCTCGTCAAAATAAAGTCGCTGGGTATGCTGCGTAACAGCAGTTTCCAGGGCCGTTCGGTTCTTTTCAAAAAGATCACCGCCGCCCACAATCCATAAAATGGTGTCCACCAGATCGGGGCCACCACACATAAGCTCAGCATCAATAAAAGATGGGCAACAATAAATCACCGGCGAAGGATCGCTCGCTTTTACGTCGATAAAGCGGCGCAAATCCGCTGGAATTGAGACGCGGCCCTTGCTGTCAATTTTACCGGCAAATTCCCCCACAAAGCGTGAGGCCGCACGCAACGGAACGTCTTCAACCACCTCTTTGTTAACCGATGTACTCATCGGTGACCGCCTAACTGCCACTCTGCCCAAGAATTGTCTTTGGGATATCATGGGATCTTTTAGTTTTCAATGGGAAATAAAGTGAACTTATTAACAAATGATAGATGGGTGGGAGAGGATCTTGCGCAACCGAGACGATGCTTTTTCAAAGCTCCACGCCTCAATCTTGATCTTACACTTATAAGCAATGACGGTATTTTGAAGTGATGATGGTGATTGTCAGATGGCCTGTAAGCCGGGTTCTGTTTGGCGGAAGGCGAACCTCTCACCGCAACGACCATTCATCTGGGGGGCCGCTTGCGGGGCCCCTCATGCAACCAACCCGGATAAGCTCGGGGTGACGGCCCCCCGGCCCCCTTTCCCAAGAAAATGGGATAAGATGGGCGCGCTTGTCCCTATTCGGTTTTGCTCCAGGTGGGGCTTGCCATGCCTGTTTCTTTGCAGAAACAGCGGTGCGCTCTTACCGCACCCTTTCAGCCTTACCCGGGATGACCCCGGGCGGTATCCTTTCTGTGGCGCTTTCCCTTGGATCGCTCCAGCCGGGGGTTACCCGGCACCTTGCCGCCAGGGAGCCCGGACTTTCCTCAAAGACAATGTCTCTGCGATCGCTCGGCCATCTGACGGCGCAGAGTTTGCGCATTTCCCCTTAAGGGTCAAGCGATGGCAAGATAGGTATTAGCGAACCTCAATGCCCTCAAATTTTGCAAAGGCTCTTAACTCGGGGCGGATTGTGGCCTCCCCTTTTTCAACTAATCGCAAAACTTCATCCCGTAGCCGGGTAAAAGTCACACTGCGGATCATTGCCTTTAAGGACCCAATGGCACTTGCCGCCACTGACAACCGCTCAACCCCAATGGCTAAGAGCGCCAGCGTCATCAGCGGATCGGCGGCTTGCTCCCCACAATAGCCCAAAGGCTTACCGGCGGATTTGGCCTCTTGAACCGTTCGCTTCAAAAAGGACAAAAATGAGGGCGCCAATGGATCATAACGATTGCCCACAATTTCTGAATCTCGATCAGCTGCGAAAAAGAATTGCGCCAAGTCGTTCCCGCCCACGGATAAAAAATCCACATGGGAGGCAAGCTTTTTAATATCCCACGCCGCAGAGGGGATTTCAACCATCGCGCCCATTTGAATATCGGTGGGCAAGGGCCCAACCCGCTTTTCATGGCGTTTTTTTTCTTTATCGATGATCAGTCGAGCTTCTTCAATCTCATGGACGGTGGTCACCAAGGGAAGCATGAACCGTAAAGAACGTCCCTTGGCAGCTGATAATAGGGCCCTTATCTGGGTACGCATCAACCCTTCACGATCAATGGCCATCCGCAGGCCCCGCCACCCCATGGCCGGGTTTGTCTCATTTAAAAGCCGCATATAAGGCGCGCGTTTGTCAGAGCCGATATCCGCCGTCCGGAAGGTGACAGGCCGACCATTCGCCGCATCCAAAATCTGAGAGTAAAAAGTTTCTTGATCTGCGGCGGTGGGCAAACTCCGCCCGAGGAGAAATTGTAGCTCGGTCCGGAACAAACCAATAGACCCTGCGCCGGTTTCATCCATATGCGCCATATCGAGTAAAAGGCCAGCATTCATTTGCAGGTCAATTTCGACCCCATCCTTTGTGATGGCCGGTTCATCCTTTAGGGCCGTATACCCCGCCAATCGCCGAAGACGGAGCTGCGCTTTGTCTTCAAAGGTTGTAATCACGGTGTCGGGGGGACGAAGGTGAACCTCCCCCGTACCGCCGTCCATGACGATAACATCCCCGAAATTGGCGCGATCAACAATCTCTGGCGCACCGGAGATCATTGGCACCCCAAGGGATCGGGCCACAATGGCCGCATGGGATGTCGCCGCCCCCTCTGCCAGGACAATCCCTTTTAGCTTTGACGCATCAAGCTCCAACAGCTCCACAGGTCCCAATGAATCCGCAAGATATACCGCATTGGCGGGCAACTCATTGGTGTTCATCTCCTCCCCGCTGAGAACACGAAGAAGCCTCCTAGAAAGATCATCAAGATCATGTAAACGCTCACGCAAGTAAGGGTCAGAAACCTGCCGCATCCGCTGGCGGTTTTCTGCCTGCACCTGCTCTGTGGCGCTTTCGGCGGATAGCCCCAAAAGGACTTTCTCTTCAATCCGCCGTACCCATCCTTTATCATAGGCAAAAAGACGGAAAACCTCCAACACCTCACGGGAGGCCCCTTCGAGGCCGCGATCCGTCGCCATCATATTATCGACAGATTTTTGAACTGTCGCCACCGCGTCACTCAAGCGGGTCTTTTCTTCTGCCACATCCTTGGCAAATGTGGGGTGGGCAGCCGAAGGGGGATTTTGTAAGGCCACAACCCCTTGGACAATACCCGAAACAATGGGCGTGCCGCTTGCATGTTCTGGCTTATGTAGCAGCGCCTCAACATCGAGAAGGTCATCTTCCTCTAGTAAGTCACCGCTGGATAAGATTTCTGCCAGAACCGTGGCCACAGTTTGGGCCACCTCTGTTTCTTCTTCCGAGAAATCACGTTTTGCAATATTTTGAACAACAAGAACACCCAACACCTGACCAGAGCGAACAATCGGCACCCCTAAAAAAGCATTAAAGGGGTCTTCTTTGGTTTCTTCGCGATAGGAAAACGCTTCGTGCTTACTGGCCTCTTGTAAGGAAATAGGACGCCGATGGCGTGCAACCCAACCCACCAACCCTTCTTCAATGGATAGTCTTGTTCGATGGATCGCAGCCCGGCTCAGCCCTTCCGTTGCAAAAAGCTCTAAGCTATCGTCCGCCCGCCGCACATAAATAGAGCAGACGTCAGC
>JBCCMT010000048.1:0-10458 GCA_039026195.1 Pseudomonadota bacterium
AGCTGATTTTAAATGGAGAGGATCAATTTTGCGTATTTTAGCTCTTTTCGCCCTTATGATAGGAACTGCCCACGCAGAAACTGTCACCGTTGATACCTATCTTGGGGAAGTGGCTGTGCCCAAAACCCCTGAGAAGATTGTGGTGTTGGATCTCGCCGCTGTTGATAGTTTGGATGCTCTGGGGGTCTCTGTGCAGGGGGTGCCCGATGCAACACCGCCAAAATATCTTCAGCCTGCCATTCAAGAGGTGAGAAAAGCGGGCACGTTATTTGAGCCTAATTATGAAACCATTGCGGTGATGAAACCAGACCTCGTCATCGTGGGTTTACGGTCAAATGGCGCAGTTGAACCACTTTCTGCCATTGCCCCCACAATTGATATGACGATTGAGGGTCAAAATATGGTGGTCCAGGCCAAGGCACGATTAGCAGCCTATGGTCAGATTTTCGACCTGGAGGAGGAGGCCCAAACCCTTATCACAACCCTCAATCAGAAAATTGAAGAGGTGAACGCTGCGGTTCAAGGGCGAGGAAAGGGGCTAATCATTTTAACCAATGGCGGAAAAATTTCTGCCTATGGCAAAGACTCCCGGTTTGGCTGGTTACACAAAGCAACGGGGTTACCTGAAGCGGCCCCCGGCTTAACCGATAAAACCCATGGGGAGGCCATTTCTTTTGAATTCATCGCAGAAACCAACCCGGATTGGATGCTGGTGGTTGATCGGGGGTCAGCCATCGGTCAGGAGGGGGAAGCGGCGCAAGCCACTTTGGATAATCCCCTTATCGCTGGCACCACAGCGGGCCAATTAGGGCAAATTATTTATCTGGACAGTGCACAATTATATCTCGCCGGGGGCGGGTTTCAATCGATGATGCGCACCCTTGACGAAGTATTGAGGGCCTTTATCCCGCGTGACAGCTAAAAAAACCTATTTTTTATGGGCTCTTTTTGCGTCTGGGCTTGCTGCGTTGATCGTAGCAAGCCTTTTGATTGGGGCCGCGAGCTTGACCTCTACCTCTATTGCCGATGGCGTGGTCCTTATGGTGAGCCGTATCCCGCGGACCATTGCTGCGCTGTTAGCGGGCGCTGGGCTTGCTGTAGCAGGGGTGGTTATTCAGCAGGCGGTGCAAAATAGGCTGGTGGAGCCCGGCCTCACAGGGACGTCTGAGGCGGCTATGCTGGGGCTTTTGCTGATTACACTTATATCACCGGCGACCGCGCTTATCCTCAAGATGTTTGTGGGCGCGGGTGCCGCCCTCATAGGGACATTACTGTTCTTCCTATTGGCGCGCTATTTGCCGAAAATTGATCCCTTACTCCTTCCCTTAGTGGGGCTCATCTATAGCGGCATCTTAGGCGCTGCTGCGATTTGGGTTGCGTGGAATACGGAGCTTATGCAGTTTTTAGGCGTTTGGGCATTTGGTGACTTTTCCGGCGTATTGCGAGGACGTTATGAGCTTTTATGGCTGATTGCTGCCTTGGTGGTCCTGCTCTATTTTATTGCCGATCGGATCACGGTATTGGGCCTTGGGGAAGATTACGCCCGCAGTTTGGGGTTAAACTATGGGCAGACGTTAAGCCTTGGGCTGATCTTTGTGGCTTTGACCGTATCGGTTGTGGTGGTGACCGTGGGGGCGCTCCCCTTCGTGGGGCTTGTGGTTCCTAATATTATATCCCGTTTACTAGGGGATAATCTGCGGCAGAACTTGCCTGTCATTGCCCTCACTGGGTCTGCTTTTGTGCTGGGGTCTGATGTTTTGGGCCGACTTGTCCGCCACCCTTATGAAATTCCGGCGGCGACTATTTTTTCAATTCTGGGGGCCATTATTTTTCTTTGGTTGCTGTATAAGCCCGTAAAGCAGAGCCATCAGCATGGCTAGATATGCGTTACCCTCCCTTTTTATCGTAAACCTAATCCTTTGTGGTTTATTTCTATTTTGGGCGCTGCCTCAACCTGCCGGGTTTATTTTATCCTTGCGCGGCACAAAGCTTTTTGCCCTTCTGCTGGTGGGTGCTGCAACGGGGATGGCAACGGTCATTTTTCAAACCATCACGCAAAATCGCTTACTCACCCCTGGGATCGTTGGGTTTGATGCCTTGTTCGTCCTTATCCAGACCTTGCTGGTGTTGTTTTTAGGCGGGGCAGCGGTCGCGCAATTGCCTAGCCATCTTGTGTTTTTAGTTGAGGCTGTTTTCCTGCTGGGTGCTGCCCTTGCCCTTTTTGGAATTGTCTTGCGCAAAGGCGCCCATGATATTTTGCGCTTAGTTCTCACCGGGGTAATTTGCGGGGTGTTGCTGCGCGGATTGGCGGGCTTTGCCCAGCGAGTGATGGAGCCTTCTGAGTTTGCGGTGGTGCAGCAGGCCATGTTTGCAAGCTTTAATGCTGTGCCGATGGGGCAATTGATCTTTTCCACCCTTATCTTAGGGCTGACGGCGGCGGCCTGTTGGGCCTTGGCCAGCCAGCTTGATCTGGCCAGCCTAGGCCGGACCAAAGCCACCAGTTTAGGGCTTAGATATGACCGTCTTGTTTTTATCGCCTTGGCCTTGGTTTCTTTATTGGTCGCCGTTTCCACAGCCCTTGTGGGGCCCATTATATTTTTAGGTCTTTTAGCTGCGAGCCTTGCCCACGCGATAACAAAAAGCCATCGCCATGCGGTTTTGCTGCCAGCTGCCGCTTTTATTGGGGCGAGTATTTTGGTGGTGGGGCAGTTTATTTTTGAAAGATTACTCGGTCTACAATCGACTTTGGCGGTGATTATTGAATTTTTTGGGGGGCTGTTATTTCTCATGCTCGTATTAAGGCGGAGGGAAAATGATCGATATTCATGATGTTTCTCTTAAGCTAGAGGGGGCCCCTATTTTAAAGGGGGTTTCAGCGAAAATTCCCCCCACGGGGATAACGGCGATCATTGGCCCAAACGGGGCGGGGAAGTCCACATTGCTTCATGCGATGGCGGGACTTCTTCCCTTATCCTCTGGTCAGATCAGTATCTCTGACCATAATATCCATCGTCTCTCCCCCATGCGGCGGGCCACCTATATCTCTTTATTGACCCAGCGTGAGGCGGTGAGCGTCAGGCTGACAGTATACGATCTACTCATGTTTGGGCGCTGGCCCCACCATCGGGGTCGGCCTAAGGAGGTGGATCGGCAGGCTATTGCTGAGGCTGCTGAGATTTTTGACCTTAAGCCCCTTTTCTCTCGACGCCTTGATACCCTGTCGGGGGGCCAACGCCAGCGGGCCTTTGTGGCGATGTCATATGTTCAAAATACGCCCTACATGCTGCTCGATGAACCCCTTGCGGCGTTAGACCCTCGCTATGCGGTGGATATCATGAAGCGGTTAAGTTCTCTGTCTGACCCTCAAAAGCAAGATCGAGGGGTGGTGATTGTGCTGCATGATTTGGCGATGGCGATCCGCTATGCGGATTATTGTGTCGCCTTAAAGGAGGGGAAGACAGCCTTTGAAGGCGTTGCAGATGAAGCGTTAACTGAAGAGCGATTAACGGATTTATATGATACAGCCTTCACCATTGTGGAGGTGAAGGGAAAGCGCGTTATCAGTACGGATTAAATGATACTCAACAAGCTCTAAGATGAAGTAATAAGAGTGGCTTCGTTTTAGTGGCTTATAGGCGGAAAATGTGGGCCGTGTGCGACCTATAAATCTTCCTGAGGGGCGTCCAACTTTTTCCCCTTAATGCTCTTTTCTTGATCCGAGGATAGTTTTTTCGCGGCTGCTTTTTGCTCTTTAGTCAATCCAAAAAACGCGCGGTTTGCGGCCGCGCGTTGTTCTTTGTCTTCACGTTTTTTGACTTTGCGGACCTGACGAAGATTAATAATATCCGCCATGCCTTTTTCTTATTCCGTTTCGGTGGCTGCGTCGGCAGCGCCATTGTCGGCGGCCAATTCATCCATTTCTTCCCCGGCTTCAGCGACCTCTTCTTCCACCACCGGCGGGGCCGGCTCTGGGAAGGGAAGGGGGTCGTCGGAGAGGGTGGCAAGATAGGCAAGAATATCTGCCCGTTTTTGATCCTTACGCAGCATCTGTACCATCTGGGTGCCGGGAATATAGGCGCCACTATTTTCAAGATAGGGGTCAAGCCGTTCATAGCTCCAGACGCCGCCAAAATTCTCCACCGCTGCGGAATAGCTAAAGCCAGCGACACTTGCCACTTCCCGCCCCATCACATCCCATAAATTCGGGCCGATGCCGTTGGGCCCGCCTTTTTCAAAGGTATGGCACGCACTGCAAAGCGCTGCACCCCGCTCGCCGCGCTCAGCGGAGGCTTGGGCCAGCAAGGTCCCAAGATCCACCTCAGGTTCGGGCGAGGCTGCGCCAGGGCCTTCCAATTTGATCTCTGTGGGAATGTAAGCGAGGCCAAAGGGGTTCGCTTCATCGGTATGATGGCCGTGATGGCCACCAAATATTTTGCCTAAGGTGTTAATTGTAATGGGAAGACCAAAAGCCAAGAGGACAGTGGTCAAAGCAACGGCGGCAATTTTATTCCCGTAGAGGGGGTCTTTCATAACTCAGCTCTTTTTTCACGTCAGTTTCGAAGACGTCTAGCGTAAAGGTGGCACGAAACGCCATAGGGCGCATGATCTCTTTCTTCATTCTTTAGGCGCATATCATTGCACCGTCATTTTAAGCGTAGACACTTTAACAAAGGCCTCTATCGCAAAAATTTTGTGTCGTTTAGCTTGGGTTTTTCGCCCTCGCAATGTTGCATTTTAGCTTCAAGAGGGAAATGACGCTGGAAACAAGGGAAAAATGAATGAAACGCATCGCTTATCAAGGGGAGCCGGGCTCAAATTCTGATGCGGCCTGCCAAATCTTTACCCCAGATCGGGAGGCGAAGCCTTACCCTACCTTTGCCCATGTCTTTGACGCTCTTTTAAATGGGGAGGTTGAAGAGGCAATGGTGCCAGTGGAAAATGCGGTGGCGGGCCGTGTGGATGATATCTATCGGCTGTTACCTGAACACCCCATTGGCATCGTCTCAGAATATTTCTTGCCCATCAAAATGCATTTGATGGCCTTGCCCGGCGCAGACCCTAAGGGGTTAAAATATGTTCGCACCCACCCCATGGCCTTGGGCCAATGCGCCAGCGCGATTACTCGTCATGGCCTTTTGGCTGAGGCCGCCCGTGATACCGCCGGCGCCGCGCGGGAGTTGAAAGAAAACCCTGACATGGCCGTTGCCGTTATCGCGCCGGAGATTGCCGCGGACCATTATGGTCTTCAGATTGTTGAACGGGATGTCCAGGATATTGAACGAAACTACACCCGCTTTTTACGGCTCACCAAGGACGGGGCTGAAGAATGGCCAGACCTTTTGTCGGGTCCCATCCTCACCAGCATGATTTTTAAGGTCCGCAATATCCCCTCCGCCCTTTATAAAGCCATGGGGGGCTTTGCGACCAATGGGGTCAATATGATTAAGCTTGAAAGCTATCAGGAGGATGCGAATTTCACCTCCACCCGCTTTCATGCAGAAATCGAAGGACACCCAGATGATCCCTCCGTTCGGCGAGCGTTGGAAGAGCTTGGATATTTCACGGAATATATGAAGCTTTTAGGGGTTTACCCCGCGGATGCGTATCGCGCCAACCACGCCTTTAAGAGCTGATGGGCAATGGCAAAGGGGGGCGGGCAAAACAGCCCCTCTATTTCACCAGCGATCAGGGCTTTTGCCTCTTTTGTGGAAAACCACCGAGCTTCGGTGATTTCTGTGGGGTCTAAGGTCAATTCCCGCCCCGTGGTTTCAACAAAAAAGCCGGACATCAAGGACGCCGGAAAGGGCCAGGGCTGGCTAAACACATACTCAACGCAGGTCGCAGTCAGGCCCACTTCCTCATAAATCTCCCGCGCTGCGCATTCTTCTAAAGTCTCGCAAGGCTCCACAAAGCCAGCAAAAGCGGACATCATCCCTTCTGGAAAGTGGGGGCTCCGGCCCAAACACACTTGGTCTTGATGGAGGGGCAGCATAATGGCCACGGGGTCAGTCCGGGGAAAATGCTCGGTCCCTGTTTCAGGATTAATACGCTTAAACCCGCCCTCAGCCAATATCGTCTTGCCCCCGTATCGAGCGCAAAATTGATGGCGACGATGCCAATCGAGCAGCCAAGCGGCTTGGCCAGCAATGGCGGCTTCTGACAACGACAGATAGGCCGCGGCGCCCCGCAAGTTGGTGAACTGGCCCAAGGTCGCAAAATGGGGGGCGTCTTCCTCAGAAACAGCAAAGGCCCAATGGGGGACATCTTCCTTTAGACCAAGCAAGATCGGCTCTTCCCCAAGGGCAAGAGAAGGCAGAGCAGCGTGATCTAGCCATGTGAGTGAAGATTGGGTATCGCCCCGGGTTAGGAGAGGCTCTCCCTTCAAAAAGGGGAGAAATTTTGCATGTTGATGCTCTCTCTGGCGGTCCACCCAACCTTTGTTTTTTCTCAAAACCCCCGCCCGGTTGAGGGGGTTGCCGGTGAAAAGGTTTGGGTTTTGAAATGTGATCATCCCACCTTGTGCTCTTGCCCTTAGAGAGGCGTCAATGCGGTGAATGCATTATAGATCTCATCAAGACAAGGGCGCTTCAGTGATTTCTGTGGGGTCTAAGGTCAGATCACGCCCCGTGGTTCCCACGAAAAACCTGGCTATACCCTTAACTTTGTAAAAGTACAGAGCGTTTTCTGGTTTTTAAACAGAATGCGACGTGGTTTTTCATTATCTCTATTGCTTTTAATTTATCCCTCTAATATGAGATTGTGAATGAAAAGCAATATCAGGATTCATAAAATGTTTAATCGTCATCAATATCATTCTCGCAGCTGCTTGTATTCAGCGGTTGCCATATCAGCCCTTATCGCTCCGAATTCGTTCGCTTCAGCGTCGCAGGTAGGCCAGCCTATCCAAATCACAGAGAATCAGCCGACAGGAGCCGAAGAAACGGAAGAAAGAGACGAGATCGTCGTCACCGGTTCTCGAATTAGGCGGGACAGCTTCTCAAGCCCCACCCCGCTTCAGGTCCTTGATATAGATCAAGCTCAACAAATCGGGATTCCAACAATTGCAAATCTTCTCCAGCAATCGACCGTTGCGAATGGCGCGCAGATCGACGCGACGCTCAATACTGCCGGCGGGTCGTTAGGCCTTCTTCAGGAAGCCCCGCCGCCGGGCGGCGCAGGATCGGCGAATATCGACCTGCGCGGCCTTGGTCCTGAGCGCACGCTCCTCCTCGTCAACGGACGGCGGCTCGGCGGCGCCAGCTCCCGCGGAGCACCGACCCAGCCGGACATCAATCTTCTACCCACCGCGATGGTTGAGCGGATCGAAGTGATCACCGAGGGCGCCTCGGCGATCTACGGCGCTGACGCCGTGGCCGGTGTCGTTAACGTGATCCTCAAAGATGAATTCGATGGCCTTGAAATCACTGGGATGCACCTTCAACCGGAAGAAGATGGCGGAGCGTCGACGCAAATCTCGCTGGTGGCTGGCTCCGTCAGCGACCGCTCGCGTATCACCTTCGGTGCGGAATACTTCAATCGCGAGCGCCTCTCGCTCTTCCAACGTGACTGGACAGACGAGATCGAGAGCATCTTTCTGACCGAGGATGGCCAGGAAATAAGGCAACCCGCGGGCAACCTTGACAATACCATCTTTGTTGCAGATCCGCTTACGGATGATATGGGCAATGTCAGCAACTGGCTTCTCTACACCCCCGGCCAGACCAATGTCGGCATACCGAACTATACCTCTCCAGCGGGGCTGCCCGATGGTAACGGCCTTTGTGTCAATGGAGGCGGGACCTTCGGTTCGAGCAATTGCTTTAGCGAATTTAGATCGGTCGATGAGGTTCTGATCGGTGATCTGGTGCAGCCGATTGAGCGACTATCCCTCGTTGCGAATGGCAGTTACGACCTGACCAACAATGGTGACACGCGCCTTTATTTTGAGGCATATTATTCCTCGCGAAACCAGAAAATTATAGCACCTCCGGAGCAAATCTTCCCCGACATTCCTGGGACCATTCCGATCCTCGATAGTGATGGAAACCAGGTCGGCTAAACCGACAACCCGCTCAATCCGTTCGATTCGATCGCCATTCCTATTGTCACCATCAGCGATACCGGCCAGACCTTTACCTCTGAGGTGCAGCAGACCCGTATTGTGACCGGTCTTCAGGGACCTGTGGATTTTGGCTTTTTCGATGAGCGAGATTGGTCCTATGACGTCTCATTCAGCTACGATCGCGGGGTGGGCTTTCAGTCCCAGCAAATCTTGTTCGAGCCAAATCTTGTCCAAGCCACGGCGGGCGTCTACCAGGATCAAGACAGTGGTGAGATCCGTTGCGGCGTTCCGTTTGCAGTTGGTTTCTTTGGCTTTGACACCCTCCCCGATTGTGTACCGTTCCAGGCCTTCGCGCCCTCAATCTTCGAATCGGCTGGCCGCGAACGGGACGGCAGCTTTGCCACCCAGGAGGAATTCGACTACCTCACAGGCCTCCGGACCAACCGCTCCGTGGTTGAACAAACGATGTTCCAAGCTTACCTCACCGGTGATTTATTCGATATACCAGGTGGCGGCACCGTCAAGGCAGCGTTTGGTGGCGAGTTCCGCGAGGACGCGATTGAGACCCAGAACGATATCACTGGGGTCCAATCGCTTATCGCCTCAGAAGTCCCCTTCCAGGAAGGTCAAACAATCGGCTCACGGACTGTCACGGAGTTCTATGGCGAGGTTGCGCTGCCGCTTATCCAAGGCCGCCGCGGCATCGAAGACCTCAGCATTGACCTAGCCGCTCGGTATACGGATGAAGAGTTCTTCGGCTCTGACACCACCTATCGCTTCCGCGGCAGCTACTCGCCGGTCAGCTACCTCACCTTCTCAGGTTCCTACGGCACATCGTTCCGTGCACCGAACCTTCGCGAACAGTTCCTCGCGGATCAGGGCGGCGCAGCATCGGGAGGTGTTGATCCGTGTAACAACCGAAATTTCGAAGACCCGGACAGCGATCCTGAGCAGCAGTTCATCATCCAAAACTGCATCGCCGACGGGGTCGAATTTTTTGACAGCAATGGCGACGGCAACCCCGACAGCACTGTTCTCGGAACGGGCGGCTCACTAGCCACCTTTGTCCGCGTTGGCGGCAATGACGATATACAAGCCGAAACGTCTCGCTCCTACACGGGGACGGTGACCTTCAGCCAGCCTTTCACCGATGTCTTTGCATTCGATCTAGCGGTGAGCTATTTCGACATCGTCGTCAACGATGCGATCAACGAGCTTAGCCCCAGCCTCATCACATCGGAATGCTACGCCAATCCGGAGTTCCCGGGTCTCACAAGCCCGTTCTGTGATCGCGTGACGCGTAGGACGAACACAGCTGCTTCAGACGCCTCTCTCGAAGTCATCGACGCGTCCTTCGTCAATGTGGGAGAAGAGACCGTGAAAGGCATCGACATCAATACGCGTCTCGGTTTTGACCTCCAAGACCTCTTTGGTGCCTCCGCCCCTCCCGTGGATGTTAACTGGGCCACCTCTACAAGCCATGCGCTGGAGCAGGAGATCGAAGTGCTGAGCCCGGAGGATCGTGATGACAATGTTGGTGAAATCGGCTTTCCTGAATGGCGATTCAACTCGATCCTCAACCTCAGCTTGAACGATCTACAGTTCACTACCCAGTCGCGTTTCATCTCCGCCCAGGCGGTGGATGAAGAGGATCGGTTTCCCTTCCAAGAACGCCCCAACATCCTCGGTTCACCGTCTGCGCGTTCTTTGGACTTTACAGGCGATTACTGGGTACATGATGCTTCGGTCAGCTATAATCGAGACCGCTACGGTCTGACCTTTGGTGTCCGTAATCTCGCCAACCGAGCGCCCGAAGAGATCGGCACAGGGGGTGCAAACCGCGCTGGCGCGGTGACGTCAGTCGGCTATGACTTCTTCGGCCGAACGTATTTCGTCAACGGCACGGTTCGGTTTTAGCCTGCTGCGAAATGAGTAAAAGGAGGGTCGTATCATGACAGCGAGTGCTATTAAGCAAGCAAATGCTTGTTCTGGGCGACCCTCTCCAGCGATCACGGTGACGTGGCGTCTTCAAGATAGCTGCTTTCGGAGGTTATTAAGTGCGTGCATAGCCTCTTAGATTGCAAGATTATATGACTAGGGTTGGTGAAGCAGCACTTTTCTTTTCTCTCTCGGCCCCATTATAGGGCTGATGGGCGTGATCATTTGGCCCTTAGCCAAGACCGGAACGAAGCAAGTCCAAATCAGATACTGGAATGCAGAACCAGAGTTTTTCATCTTCAACCCTAGTCACCACATGCCAGTGCTGAACACCTAAACCGAAGTCTTTTTTTGATATCAGCTGGCGTATATAAAAACAGCTCTTGCACTTTCAGCGCCTGGTCGCGATATAAGAGGTCGGAAAGTCGCGTGGACGAACGCCTCGCCAATCCGGTCAG
>JBCCMT010000049.1:0-10232 GCA_039026195.1 Pseudomonadota bacterium
CATTTGCCGTCATGATCGCCTCTTCTTCGGTAGCGAACCGGTAGAGCGCCGCCACAGGGCCAAAGGTTTCTTCATGGGCGAGCTGCATCTCTTTTGAGGCATCACTTAAGACCGTCGGCTGATAAAAATTGCCGCCCAATTCATGGGGAGAGCCGCCGGCCAAAACCTTCGCGCCTTTGGATACGGCATCATCCACATGACGGGCCACCTTGTCATAGCCGGCCTTATTGATCAGCGGGCCAATGTCGACACCATGTTGGTCATCCCCATGCCCTACCTTCATCGCTGAGACGCGGGCGGAGAAAGCTTCAGCAAAACGATCAAAAATACCGTCTTGCAACAAAATGCGGTTGGCGCAAACGCAAGTTTGACCTGAATTTCTAAACTTACTCGCAATCACTTCTGACACAGCATCTTCGACATCCGCGTCGTCGAAAATGATGAAGGGTGCATTTCCGCCCAATTCGAGGGAGGCTTTGATAATATGACGCCCACATTGCTCCGCTAAGATTTTTCCGACCCCTGTTGAGCCAGTAAAGGTCATGACACGGATCGCCTCGTGGGAGGTGAGAACTTTCCCAATGGGGGCGGCATCACCTGTCACCACGTTTAACACCCCGTCGGGTAACCCTGCTTTTTGCGCCAGATACGCCAAAGCCGTCGCTGAATACGGCGTATCCGGCGCAGGTTTTAAAACTTGGGTACACCCAGCGGCCAAAGCGGGGGCAATTTTCCGGGTCACACAGGCGTTGGGAAAATTCCAAGGGGTGATCGCAGAGGTGACCCCTGCGGCTTCCTTGGTCACAATCAAACGCCGATCCCGTTGTTTGGCTGGGATTGTGTCGCCATAAACCCGCTTTCCCTCTTCGGCAAACCATTTGATGAAGGACGCCCCATAAACAACTTCGCCTAAGGACTGATCTAACGGTTTACCGCATTCCGCGGTCATAATGTCCGCTAATTCCTGTTTATAGTCATGAATAAGATCATGCCACGCCATCAGGATATCCGCCCGCTCATGGGGGGTCATGGCCTTCCACGAGGGGAAAGCGGCCTGCGCCGCCTCCACCGCGCGGGTTGCTTCAGCAGCCCCCATAAAGGGGACTGTCCCAATTGTTTCGCCCGATGCGGGGTTGAAGACATCCTGTGTCTCCCCGCTATCGGCCCCCACCCATTGCCCGCCGATAAATGCTTCAGATTTTAATATTTCATAGGATGCAGCATCGAAAGGCATAGGTGGGCTCCATAAGGTCAGGGATTATAAGGTCGCAGAAACACGGTCGACAGCACGTTCAACCTTTTCAACGATCTCATCTACGTCATTGCGCGTGGTGATCAAGGGGGGTGCAAACCCTAAAATATCCCCATGGGGCATCGCACGACAGACCACCCCTTCTTGCAAGGCAGCTGCAGACATCTGACCGCCCACCTTTAGGTTGGCGTCAAAGCGTGTTTTCTTTTCAGGGTCCGCCACAAATTCAATTGCCGCGAGCAAGTTAAGCCCCCGAACCTCACCCACATAAGGCTTATTGGCGAAGGTTTCTCTCATCCGCTGTTGGAAATAGCCGCCCGTTTCACGGACATTTTCCATCAGATTTTCTTTTTCGATAACTTCAATATTCGCCAACCCTGCGGCGGCACAGGTGGGGTGGGAAGAATATGTATAGCCGTGAGAGAAAAGACCATATTCGTCTTCACCCTGACGAAGAACTTCCCAAACTCTCTCACCGACAACAGAGGCAGAGAGCGGAAGATACGCACTGGTCAACCCTTTTGCCAAGGTCATCAGATCTGGCTTCATATTATAATATTGGCTACCAAAGGGGGTCCCCAAACGACCAAACCCACAGACCACTTCATCGGCAATCAAAAGAATGTCATGCTTATCGAGCACAGGCTGGATGGCTTCCCAATACCCCTCAGGGGCAGGTATCAACCCGCCTGTCCCAAGCATGGGCTCAGCGATAAAGGCCGCGACAGTATCTGGGCCCTCTGCCATGATCATGTCGTCGAGGTCTTGCGCGCATTTGGCAGAAAACTCTTGTTCGGACATGCCCGCTTCAGCTTCCCAATAATGGTGCGGGTTTGTGGTGTGTAAAATCGGTCCCCGGGGGATATCGAAGGCCACGTGATAAAAAGGTAAGCCGGTCAAGCCCCCAGACATGACAGAACATCCGTGGTAACCACGTTTGCGCGCAATGATTTTCTTTTTCTCCGGGCGGCCTAAGACATTGTTATAATACCAAACAATCTTCATTTGGGTTTCGTTGGCATCGGAACCTGATAGGCCATAAAACACCCGGCGCATATTGTCCGGCGCCCATTCGAGAATTTTTTTCGAGAGTAGAATACCAGGCTCATGGCTTTGCATCGCGTAGGAGTGGCAATAGGCAAGCTTTTTGGCTTGCTCATAAATAGCGTCTGCCACTTCGGTGCGGCCATAGCCAATATTCACACAATAAAGACCCGCAAAGGCGTCAATCACCTCTTCGCCTTTAGTGGTTTTTAAGCGAATTCCTTTCCCGGTTTCAATGATACGGGGGTCCGCTGTATTGCCATCGGCAAAGGATTTTAGAGGGGTGAACGGATGAATAACCGTGTCCCGGTCAATTTGTTCTAAAGATTGGTTATGTAAAGTGTCCATAAGGATACCCTTTCATTGGTTTTACGTTTCGAATATTTGTCCCATTTTATTTTTTGTAGCGGTTTCAAGAACATAAAGCGCAATCGCTGTGTCTTGCACGCCAATACCAGAAAGATCACAGATTGTAACCTGGTTTTGATCCGCACGGCCGGAAGAATTGCCGCGGATAACATCCCCAAGGGCTTTTGGCGAGGTTTTGAGCCCCTTCTCGTCCTTGACATGTTGAAGTTCCCCATGGGTGCGGCTTTGTTCAGGTTTGTCACACACAATGACATCTGCCTTTGCCAAAACATCAGAATGCAATTCCTGTTTCCCGGGGAGGTCAGAGCCCATGGAGGTGATGTGCTGACCGGGGCTGAGCCAGTCGGCTTGAAGGATAGGCGACTTGCTCGGTGTTGTGGTGACAATAATATCGCTTGCCCGCACCACCTCTTCGGCTGAAGGGGTAACCTCCACAGGGATGCCAAGTTCTTCAGACATTTCAGCTTGATATTTTGCAAGCTGTTCTTCTGAACGATCTGCCACGCGAAGTTTGGTCACCTCTCTGACGAGGGCCACCCCCCGAGCTTGAAAGCGCCCTTGCATCCCCGCACCGATAATCCCCACCTCACACGGACCTTCAGGGGCCAAATGTTGGGCGGCCACGGCGCCTGCAAGCCCTGTGCGCAAATCTGTCAGATAGGCATTATCTAACAGCACCGCTTCACAACGGCCCGTCTTTGCACTGACCACCACCACCATGCCGCTGGAGCTTGGCAAACCAAGAGCGGGGTTGTTAAAAAAACCTGCAGCGACTTTCACAGCGACAGCAGGCTGCCCCTTCACATAGGCGGATTTAATATCAATATCGCCCTGATGTTCTTCCACCCCCATATGCATAATGGGCGGCATTTCAACACGGTCCTCACTCAGCCACACAAAGGCCTTTTCGACCGCCGCCAAAGCAGACGCGTCCATCTTCGCAAGGCTGCGCAACTCTTCTTCCGTCAGGATCACAACAGGGGTTTTCATGATGAACCTCCTAAAACGTCTTTATGCGTATTGGCGATATTTAAGAGGACGTTCATGTCCACATTCATGCCGCAGCCCATGAAAACGATAGGGCCTTTAAGGTCTTTTGCAGCGTCGCGAAGAAGTAGCCCCACACATGTTCCAGCTGCGCCCTCGAACACTTGTCGCTCTTTTAACAATGCCCAGGCCATGCCCGTTGCAATCTCATCCTCGGTGACCAACAGGGCATCATCAAATAGGTCCCGCACAATGGGGAAGGTCAAGCTTTCCTCCCCGCCGACACCGCCGCCTAAGCTATCGGCCAGACTTTCCACCTCTTCCACCGCCACCGGGCGCCCCGCCTTTAAGCTTTCATACATGGCGGCGCCGCGGTCCATGGTGACACCAATAATTTTCGTCTCTGGGCTGACCGCTTTGGCATAGGTCGCCACGCCAGCCCCAAGTCCCCCCGCACTTAAAGGAACGATGAGCGTTCCCACCTCTGGCAGGTCTTCAAATATCTCTACCGCAGATGTTCCTTGTCCGGCCAATACATAAGGGTCATGGGCGGGGGAGACATAAAGGGCGCCGGTGTCTTGACTAACCCGCTCTGCTTCGGCCTCTGCATCATCTTGCTTTTCACCAACGATCACGATTTTACCGCCTGCGGCGGCCAACGCGTCGCGTTTGTTTTGCGGTACAAGGGGAGACATATAAATCGTAACATCTATCCCCAACCGCTTACCTGCCCACGCAATGGCCCGACCGTGATTGCCTGTGGAGAAGGCCACCGCCCCCTTTTCACGCCCCTGCTCTAATTGCGCTTTTAAAGAGCTCACCGCCCCGCGCACCTTAAACGCCCCCGTGGGAAGGGCTGTATCAAGCTTACAATAAACATCCGTACCCACATGCTCACTTAAGGCATCAAACCTTACAAGCGGGCTTTTAGGGACCAAGGGTCTGATCCGGACGGACGCTTTTTCAACGTCTATTTTTGAAATGGCGTGGGTCAAGATTTATCCTACTTCAATGCACATATATTTGGTTTCAAGATAATCATCGAGACTGTATGATCCGCCCTCACGGCCCAAACCAGACTGCTTATATCCCCCAAAAGGAATAGGCGGCCCTGTGAAGGACGGCGTATTAACGCCCACCATACCATATTCAAGCTCTTCGCCCATGCGCCAAATCCGCTTCATATCATAGGTGTAAAGATAAGACGCAAGCCCATAGGAGGTGTTGTTCGCCCGCTCTATCACTTCTTCTTCAGTGGAAAACCGCAAGATCGGCGCGACGGGGCCAAAGGTTTCTTCAGCGAAAATAGCCATCTCATCGGTGACATCGGCCAACACAGTGGGTTCAAAAAAGTTCGGCCCCAAGGCCATTTTTTGACCGCCAGTAAGGATTTTAGCGCCCTTATCCTTCGCGTCTGTTACATGATCCACACATTTATCAACGGCTTTGGTGGACATGAGCGGGCCTTGCTGAACCCCCTCTTCCCATCCGACCCCTACCTTTAGTGCCGCCGTCGCCTGGGCGAATTTCTCACAAAATTCATTATAAATACGATCTTGTACAAAAATACGGTTCGCCGCCAAGCAATCTTGGCCTGTGGTGGTGAATTTCGCCACCACCGCATCGGCCACAGCCTTTTCTAGATCACAATCATCAAAGACAATGAAAGGCGCATGACCCCCAAGTTCCATGGACGCTTTTTTCACCGTCTCCGCACTTTGACGAAGCAAAATACGCCCCACCTCCGTGGAACCGGTAAAGGAAATGGCCTTCACATCAGGACTTTCGGTCAGTACCCCACCAATTTCTCGACCATCGCCAATGACAACACTAAAGACGCCTCTTGGCACCCCAGCCTCCTCCGCAAGCACCGCAAGCGCAAGGGCAGAAAGGGGCGTTTCAGACGCTGGGCGCACCACCATCACGCAGCCCGCCGCTAAGGCAGCGCCAGCTTTCCGGGTAATCATCGCCGCAGGAAAATTCCACGGCGTCACCGCAGCGGTGACCCCCACCGGCTCCCGGGTGACCAGCATCCGGCGATCAGGTTTGTGGGGCTGAATAATCTCCCCATCAATACGCTCCGCCTCATTGGCAAACCAGCTTAAAAATCCCGCCGCATAATCAATTTCCCCCCGCGATTCTTCTAACGGCTTGCCCTGCTCTGCCGTCATCATATGGGATAAATCTTCCTTGTGGGCCACCATCAAATCACCCCAGCGACGCAAAACGGCCGCGCGCTCCTTCGCCAACAGCCCCCGCCATTTTGGAAAAGCTTGTTTAGCGGCCGCAATCGCCTTTTCGACATCCGCCCCGGTGGCCTGATCCAACTCACAAATCACATCTTGGGTCGCAGGATTGCGCAGCACCAAAGGCGAAGATCCACTCCCCTTGGTCCACTGGCCATCAATGTAACTTTGACGTTGCCAAAGATCAGATCGCTGCAACATATCGGAAAGTAAAAATAAGCTGCTCATCGTCGTTTCAATCCCAATTCTATCAATTTTTTCAAGCAGCCTATTTCCAAATCAGCCGCACTATATTACCGTATTATAGTTGAAATTTAATACGGTTTTAGTCATATATTTTTTTAACAAAACATATTCAGTCGAATTTATAGGAATAATGACATAATGCGGAAATTAGATATTCCCGATTTAAAGCTACTTGATGCGGTTCAAAAGAATGCCCGCCTCACCGCCGATCAGATGAGTGAGGTCTGCGGCCTCTCCCCCACCGCGGCGTTGAAACGATTAAAAAAACTGCGCAGCGATGGGATTATCGAAAATGAGGTCGCCATCGTTTCCCCTAAAGCGGTAGGGCAAACCGTCCTCGTGATCGTTTTGGTGACGCTAGAACGCGAAAATAAAGACGTGGTGGACAGTTTCAAACGGGCGATCCGCGCCACGGAGAATATCATGCAAGGCTATTATATTACGGGGGATGCAGACTTTGTCCTGATGATATCCGCCCAAGATATGGAGGCCTATGAAGAATTTACTCGGGAATTCTTCTATGACCAGCATCGGATCAAAACCTTTAAAACCCTGGTGGTACTGGACCGGGTAAAGTCCGGCCACGCCTTGCCGATACTGTCTGAAACCCCCTTCTCTTCATAAGAGAAGGGGGTAAGCGTAAAATACCGTTAGGCCTTTTCGGTTAGACCGCGCGGATATTGGGTAAAGACCTCAACCCCGCTATCTGTCAGGCGGAAGGTTTCACTTTCCACAAATCCATCCTCATCCCGCCACATGCCGCACATGATATGGAAGGTCATATTCTCTGTAAGAACAGTTTTATCGCCAGGGAAAAAGCTGACGGTGCGCTCAATCCACACAGGCGGATATCCAATACCGATCGCATAACCTGTACGGGAAGGTTTATGTTGCCCATATTTCTCCAATGCACCATTATAGATGTGGAAAACATCTTCTGCCAACAGCCCTGGCTTGATAGCATCTAGTGTTACCTCTAGCGCCTCTAAGGTGGCTGATGCGAGACTTTTTAAGCTGTCAGGCGCCTTCCCAAGATGTGTACTTCTCGAAATGCCACTATTATAGCGACGACGCACACCACCGAGCTCCAAATTAATCGGCGTCGAGTTTGCTAATGGACGACCCGTCCAAGCCAAATGCGGACAATTGACTTCTTGACCGACAGGCATAGCAAGAATCTCTGTTGCCGGGTCGCCGAAGACATCTCCCACCCCCTTCACTTGTGCCGCAAGAATGGCGGCGGCCACATCGCATTCCCGGGTCCCTGGCTCCATCGCATCAATGCCCGCTTTCATTGCAGCGTCAGCAAGCAAGGCGGCCTCCCGCATATATTGAATTTCTTGGGGGGACTTGACCAACCGTACCCAATTGACCAGATTGGTGGCATCGATAAAGGTTGCATTCGGTAAACTTTGGGTCAGTTTTTCAGCACATCTTGCGGTGAAGAAATAATTCTCAGACTCAACGCCAATTTTTTTGCTCCCCCACCCTCTTTTGGTGAGTTCTTGAGCGATAAATTCCATGGCATGTTTTTCAGTGCTGTCCACATAATCATCCGAATACCCGATGAGGTCTTTTTCAGGCATCCGCGTGGTTTCCACCGCACACGCGATATCCATTTCTCGGCCGATCCAAATCGGCTCCTTTTGATCAAGGGAAATAATCGCCATTTGATGGGTGTAAAATGACCATCCATCATATCCCGTGGCATAAAAGATATTTTCAGGGGCGGTCATACACAACACCTCAATGCCGTGATCATTCATTCGTTTTTGGATCGCTTGAATACGATCTGCATATTCATTCGCGGTAAAATATAATCGGTCAGACGCCATGATGTTTCCTTTAACATTTTACGGCTTTATGCGTTATTTTTAACACTATGGCAAATAAAATCTATTCATGCCTTTAAGGGGAATAAAATATCAGATATTAGCAGTGCCACTCCCTATAACCATAAGGCAATCGTCAAAACCCGACAAAATATCAGTATAATGATGAAATTGTACACCTACATCACCCTCACTTAGCTCATGAAAATATCGACTTATGAGATGTTTTCCTTTATAAAAAAGAGAGGATCATTTTGATATAGATTGAAAGAGAGAGTGGTTTTCATGACAGACTTTCGCCGGCTCACTGACCTTTACTATGTGGCAGACCAGCTCAGCCCCATCGACATAAAACAAGCCAAATCCGAAGGGTTTGACATGATTTTATGCAATCGCCCCGATGGCGAGGTCGAAGGGCAACCCACCATGGCACAGATGCAGGCGGCTAGTCTTGCTGAGAATCTCAAGTTTGAAACAATCCCCATTGGTCAAGACGGCATTAGCGCTGGCGCCTTGACCGAAGGTCGGGCCCTTGTGGCGACAGGTGACAAAATACTTGCCTATTGCCGGACGGGCACCCGGTCCACGATCCTACACGCCCTTATAAGCGTGGCAGAGGGGGAAGACATCGACACCGTTATCAGCAATGCATTAGAAGCAGGCTATGATCTCGCCCCGTTTAGAGCCCGCCTTGAAGCTGTCGCCAGCTGACGCGCGCCTTCTGTGATCTCTTTCGTCAAAGATTTTCCCTTTCAATATGGTGAGCCTGACCAGCTCTCCCCTCTCATTACACGCATTATCGCCCATAACCCTGGCCCTTTCACCTTTACCGGTAGTGGGGCTTACTTGATTGGTAATCAAAAGGGAGTGGCGGTTATTGATCCGGGTCCAGATTTAAAGACACATCAAGAGGCGTTGGTACGCCATAGCCCAGGGCCAATTACAGATATTTTGATTACCCATACCCATAAGGACCATTGCGGGGGGGCTGATACTCTAAAATCTCTCACCGGTGCACGTACCCACGGTATGGGCCCGCACCCCTCCCCCCCTGAAAATGCACCCCCTGCCTTTGAAGAAGGCGCGGATTTTTCTTTTACGCCAGATCATGTGTTAACCGATGGCGATGAGGTGAGCGGGCCGGGGTGGACCCTAACGGCGCTGCACACCCCTGGGCATATCAGCAATCATCTTTGCTTTTCACTGGAGGAGGAAAATAGCCTTTTCACCGGTGATCATATTATGGGGTGGGCGACCACCGTCGTCGCCCCGCCCGATGGGAATATGACGGACTATTATGCAAGCTTAGACCTTCTCTTAGCGCGTCAGGACCAGCGGTACTATCCCACCCATGGGGCGCCCATCGAACGCCCACAGGACTATGTCGCGGCCATCAAAGCCCATCGCGATCAAAGAGATCGGTCCATTCTTGCCGCCCTATCCTCGGTGCCGAAGAGTATAATTGAAATTACGAAAGAGGTGTATACGGATATAGATCCCGCCTTACATGTGGCGGCCTCTTTTAATGTGAGGGCACATTTAGAGCGCCACCTTGGTCTAGGGACCGTCGCACAAGTCAACGAAAATTATATCCTAACACCCCCCGCTCAGCATCAGCCTTAAAGGGGTGAACTATCCCCCACTTCACTTAAGTGAAGTCGCTTGCGTACATCTGCGATCAGTTTTCGTTGGATGGGAAGAGGCCCACTCTCTGCAAGAGCCACAGTTTCCATCATCCGGACCAAATCCTTCATTTCCGCTAAGGTCAAAGACTGCTCAATAGGCTTAAGCAAACGGTGGAGGGAGGGGGTGACATCCTGTAATTGCCCCACCCCCATACGGCCAAAGGAATAAAGCCCTTCAGCCTCTGCATCATCAATATACAGATATTTTTGCATTTCTTCGATAATGACTTGTTTATGGTTGACAGAGACATCTCCCCGGTAGACCGCCAATTGCACTAATAATAAGGCAGCCGCCTCGCGGGGGTCGATGATGGCTTCCACCAATTTGGGTGGCCGCTTTTGCATCTGAAACCCTCCCCTCGCATCAGCGCGGTCGGACAGTTTGCGGATCACGATATATAAGAGGATCACCCCGATCAGGGTTGCCAATAGGAGCATGGCTAAATCTCCTGCCCCTCAAAACTTGTGCGCAATTCCTCCGCTACGGCTCGCACCTCCTCTAAATAAGGGTTCCAATCTAGGGCCTCTCGAAACCGTTTGTAGGCCAATTTTTTATCATCAGATTGGGCGG
>JBCCMT010000050.1:0-9791 GCA_039026195.1 Pseudomonadota bacterium
CGACCAGCTCATGTTGCGGATATTTATGTAACCATTGTGCCTTTCGTCTAAGGGATCCTGTGGCGATTGTACCGGGCCCGTTTAGAAAATCCGTGCCTTTATGTACCAGAATATCATGCGAATCGGCTCGAGCTAACACGGCGGCTAATGCAATACCTTGAGGTAAGGCTGTCGGCATGAATAATAGCTTCCCCCGCAGCAGCGTTGTTTCTTCCTCATCCGCGTTTGACCCATCAGGGCGTTCCACAAAGCCCTCACTTTCCGAATATTGACCAGAAAGACGAATGAGCAATTGGTCTTCCACCAATGCTCCGCCCCCCGCAGCAGAGATATCATAGGTCCCATATTCGCCATATCGCACTTGCGCATCAAAATCCGGATCATTGGTGGGGTCCACCGTATTCACCACAATGGAACCGATCAAACTGTTCCGACCTTGAACCGTTGATTGTGCACCGCGGAGCACTTCGATTTGAGCCACATCCCACGCATTGGAAATCGCAGCCCCCGCAGCTTGGTTCGGGACCACAGCGCCATCGATATAAAGCGTGGCCACAGGGGTATTCGTCCCCCCCGTAATCCCTTGGGATTGCACCCCGCGTAAGGTAAATTGCTCGTTCCGACCATTCCCGGTGGTCACGAACCCTGCATTGCCGACCCGGCGAAGGGCATCTTCAAGATCAATAATGTTCAAATTATCAATCTCATCACTGGTCACCACATCAACGGAGGTGGTGGTTTCTTGGACCGAGCGGAAAACCTTTTCCCCCGTCACGACGATGGTGTCTTCCCCCTGTTGGGCAAGAGCGCCCGTTGCGGTCAACGCCAATAAGGACGCAGCCGCAGGATTGATGAATTTAGATGATAACTTCGGCATTTTTATCTCCCATTGAGCAACAATTAAAATTTTTGAGCAAGCTTAACGTACGATCGTACGGTTTGTCACGTGGTCATAGCATTTGGATAAGGGTTGTGACATATTTGCATCATTTGATTTATTCTTAATTCTTATTAGCAACTTTAGCATTACTGTCTCTGACGGAACACAACCTTCAGTGTCATGATGGCCCCTCTTCAGCGCGCGCTTTTTGAATTTCTTTTTCAATAGTATCGTGAAGAAAGATGAACGCCAGCATAACGGACAGGGTCAAAGAGGCATTGACCAGGAAAAACCCGACCCATCCAATTTTTGATGCTAAGATGCCAGAAAAAATCAGCGCCAACCCATATCCCAAGAACCAAACCGATTGCTGAATAGTAAAGTCTGTGCCCACTTGTGTTTTCGAGGTCCACCCTAGCCGCGCGGCATAAAAAACCATCCGCACAGGGGCCGTGCAAATGGCGCCAATAAAAATCGCAAAGGCCACCACAAGAATAGAGGGCGCTTCTGTGGAGGCGAGCCACAAAAATACAGGCAAGGCCACCAAACAAATGGGGATCAAAAACATCGTGGTTCTCTTCGCCCCCAAACGCGCCACCACGACGGAGGCTGTGGCAAGAGAAATGCCCGCCCCCACACTCGCCGCCAACCCCACGGCAATCCCCACTTCAGCCAGGCTCAAGCCCCGGGATGCTAAAAAAGGACCGATGATGGCCGGCACCATTTGCACTGCGAAGGCAAAGCATAGGGTCAACAGCAACACACGGCGATTGACTTGCTTTTTAACGTAAGAAGAGATTTTCGCCCGGCGCCCTTCTTTTCTGGCCAGGGCCGCCGCTTCACTTTGGGGGACCTCTCGGCGCAACATCACCACCGCATTGCAAAAAGAAAACCCGATAGCCGCCGCTAAAAACGCCACCGACCACCCAAATCGGTCTGCAAGGTAAAGGGTCCCAGCTAGTCCTGCGATTTGGCCCACCTCCTTGCCAAACCATACCGCCGCGGCGCCATAGCCCCTTTGGTTTGACCCCAACGCCTCCACCACATAGGCATCAATCGCAATTTCGTAAGTCGAAAAAGCAATCTTTACCAAGACAAAAAGGGCAATAATGAAAGGAAGCGTTTCAAGGCTAGGGTCAATTGAGGCGATGATCACATATAAGAATGAGACCACGAGGGATGTCGGCACAATCCAAGACCGCCGCCGACCAAAGGCATCATGGCCATAGGCATCCACCAAGGGCGCCCAGAGCCATTTTAACGCGGTCACGAAAAGGGGGATCGAAAAAACACCGACATACTCAACCGGCATGTCTAAGGTTTTCACAAAGAATGTAGGGGCCAGGATGGTGAGGAGGGCCGCCGGCAACTCATGGGCGATATTAAGGGTACCGATGATAAATAGCCGTAAGGGGCCGGCTTGTTGTTCTGATTTTACAGGCACCGCTGGCGCGCTTTGACTTGTCACGAAATCATCTCACGTAATTCGCGCCGCAAGACTTTCCCCACAGGAGATTTTGGGAGTTCGTCTACAAATTGAATATCTTTGGGAAGCTTGTAGCGGGTCAAATCTTTCTCACAATGGTCTAAAATATCTTGCACATCCACCCCCTTTTGAGATTTGACCACAAAGGCAACGGGCACTTCCCCGCTTTTTTCATCTTCTCGCCCCACGACCCCCACTTCATGAACACCGGGGACAGAGGAAATCACCGCCTCAATTTCGCCAGGATAAACATTAAACCCTGAAACAATGATCATATCTTTGACGCGGTCAACAATTCGTAAATAGCCTTGTGCATCCATGATGCCGACATCACCGGTTTTTAACCACCCATCGTCAAAGGCGGCCTCCGTCAACTCTGGGGCCTTGTAATAACCAGGCATGATTTGAGGGCCCTTGGCCTGCACCTCTCCCCGCTCCCCCACTGGGGCTTCCGTACCATCGTCCTTCACAATACGGATGAATGTACCGGGTAAGGGAACCCCCACACTATCGGGCCGGTTCTTCTCCCCGGTTGGGTTTGTGGTCAGAACAGTGGTCGCCTCTGTCATGCCGTAGGATTCTAAAATATCGCAAGTCGTACGATCCTTCCACGCTTGACGCACCGAGGGGGCCAAAGCGGTGGCGCCCGAAAAGGTCAGCTCAATGCGTTGGGCAATTTCCCCCTTAAACCAATCCTCTTCTAAAAGCCCTGCAAACAAGGTGTTGACCCCTGAAAAGACATCGGGCTTGGCCTTCTCAAAGGCTTTTTTAAGGTTCGATAGGGGCCGTGGGCTCGGCGCCAGCGCCAGGTGAGAGCCATTGGCCAAGGTCATGGCAAAAACAAATACCCCATACATATGATAAAGGGGGAGGACTAACAAAGCTGTGCGATCGGTCTTTTCATAAATCTCAGGGTTCACCGCCTGAACTTGCATCACATTTGTTAAGAGCCCCTGGCTGGTCAATGTTACCCCCTTGGGAATGCCCGTTGTCCCGCCGGAATAGGCATGAAAACACACCTCTTCACCCGTAAGTATCTTTTCCTCCCCTACAGGGGGGAGCTTTTTCCCCCTTTCGCACGCCTCCATCAAGGAGATATGGGGCACCGAGAGGGACGGCACTACTTTTTTCACATATTTGGCCAATATCGCAATGGCCGTCCGCTGGGGTTGCGGGAAAAAGTCATTGGCTGACAGAATGATTAATTTTGTCTGGGGACGGTCTTTCATCACCTCTTCAATTTGGGTACCAAAAATATCAAACCCAATAAAGACCGACACCTCTGAATCGATGAGTTGCCGTAGAGTTTCCTTTACCGTGTAAAGAGGGTTCACCCCAGAGACCACTGCCCCCGCCTTCAGGGCGCCCAAAAGCGCAACGGGGTAACCCAGAATGTTAGGGGCCTGGATTGCCACCACCGACCCCTTCTCCACCCCAGCGACAGATACAAGATAGGCTGCAAAAGCATCTGAATAGTGATCAAGTTGTTCATAGGTCAGCGATGCCGACCAGCCATTGGGGAGGATACAAGACAGAGCACACCGAGAGCCGTATTTTCGCACTGTCCCCTTCATCAAATGGGGGAGCGATTTATCAGCCGGTAAGGGGGCAGCATCTGTCATTTACATCTCCTTTTTCCAATCGGCGGTTATGGAAGGGGGGCCTTCGACATCCCTAGGCTTGAGGTGAAGACTGACCAATTTGATCAGGGCCTCGACATGTCGGTCATAAAAGCTTTCCTCAGTCACAAGAGGGCTATCGATCAGCAGCCCCCGTAAGGTAGCTTGGATGAGAAAAATAACTTCCTCAATAGGGGGAGATGTTTTTAATGCCGGTTCAAAATAATGTTGCGCCGCGTGCTGAAAAAGTCGAATGGACCGGATGGCTAAGGGCCGAAGGCTTTTGACCAATTCTGGGTCCGTGCGGGCCGCTTGAAATAATTCTTGCAAAACCTCCCCATCGCCGCCGCGCACCACTTCTTTCCACATAAACCACACAAGGTTGGACAAGCGATGCTCCGGTTCAGTGGTGCCAAGGGCGACCACCCCGGCGGCCTTAAAAATACGCTTTAAGACCAGCTCCCCCACCTCATGCATGAGGAGATCTTTGGCTGGAAAATGATGCAAATACGCCCCGCGAGACACCCCTGCCCGCTCAACAATTCGGCTGACAGAGGCATGGGCATAGCCCTCTGACCGCAACACCTCCAAAGTCGCCTCAATGAGGCGGTCCCTCATGGCAGCGCTACGTTGTTCTTGGGTGCGACGCCCCGTCTCGGTGTTTTGTGTCGGCTGGACCATTGTGGACATATTATCACATATCTTTCTTAACTTTTAAGGTGACAGATGTGATGACATCTTGCACACATAACTTATATACAGTACGTACTGCATGTAAATGGAGGAAATCAAGTTGCTAGAAAGAAACTTGTATACCGAAGACCACGAAATGTTCCGCGCCACCGTTGGGCGATTTTTTGACGATGAAATCGTCCCCCGCCATGATGCCTGGGAAGAACAAGGTTTTGTGGACCGGGATGTTTGGGATCGAGCAGGCGAATTGGGGCTTTTATGCGCCACCATGCCAGAAGAATATGGGGGGTCTGGCGTAGACCGAAAATATTCTGCCATCCTTTTAGAAGAGCAAGGCTATCGCGGTATTAACGGCGTTGGCTTCGCCCTCCATTCTGATATCGTGGCGCCTTATATCAATAATTACGGGTCGGAGGAGCTGAAAAAGGCCTTTTTGCCCGATATGGCGACGGGCAAGCGCATTGGCGCCATCGCCATGACGGAACCTGACACGGGCTCTGACCTGCAAGCTATCAAAACCACAGCCAAAGAAGATAGCGATGACTTCATCATTAATGGCGCGAAAACCTATATCACCAATGGGTGGAATTGCGACTTTGCCATTGTCGCTTGCAAAACCGGGGAGACCGGCGGCGCGAAAGAAATGTCTCTGGTCATTGTCGAAGCTGATCGAGACGGGTTTCATAAAGATAAACCCTTTAAAAAGGTTGGTATGCGGGCACAAGACACCTGTCAGCTGACCTTTGACAATGTGCGGGTGCCCAAATCAAATTTACTGGGCGGGCCGAATATGGCCTTCATGATGCTGATGACGGAGCTCGCTTGGGAACGGTTAATGATCGCCATTGGCTGCGTGGCGGGCGCTCACCATGCCTTTCGCTTGGCCCATGAGTATAGCCAAGAGCGTAAAGCCTTTGGCAGGCCCATCGGGGCGTTTCAAAACTCTCGCTTTAAATTGGCAGAGATGAAGACGGAAATCGCCATTGGCCAAACCTATGTGGATCGGTGTTTAGAACTTTGCCTCGACAATAAACTCTCGGTGGAGGCCGCAGCGGCCGCCAAATATTGGACCTCTGATATGTTGCAAAAAGTTGTAGACGAAGCTGTGCAGCTCCATGGCGGCTATGGGTATATGTGGGAAACCCCCATCGCCCGTGCCTATGCCGATGCGCGGGTACAACGCATCTATGGGGGGTCTACTGAAATTATGAAAGAAATTATCTCGCGCAGCCTTTAAAAGGGTGCAGTTTAACATGGTGATGACGGAGTTATTCGATGACGGAAGCCTTTATTTATGATGCTGTTCGCACCCCGAGGGGGAAAGGGAAAAAGGATGGGAGCTTGGTGGAAGCAAGCCCAACGGAGCTCTCTCGCCAAGTGCTCAGCGCCCTTAGGGACCGGAATGATCTTGATACCTCCTTGGTGGAAGATGTGGTCTTTGGGGTGGTGGAACCTGTAGGGGAACAAGGGGGCAATGTCGCCCGCACCGCTGTCTTAGCTGCTGATTACGACCAAACCGTTGGCGGGATGCAGATTAACCGTTTTTGCGCCTCCGGGCTTGAGGCGTGTAACACCGCCGCTGCAAAGGTGATCGCAGGCGCGGATTTTGTCATTGGCGGCGGTGTCGAATGCATGAGCCGCGTGACCATTGGGGACAGCGGGATGCCGCTCGCCTCTGATCCCCTCTTGTCCATCCCCACTTACTTTGTCCCCCAAGGGGTGGCAGCTGATTTGGTGGCCACCAAATATGGGTATAGCCGTGATGACCTTGATAGCTATGCGGTGGAAAGCCAAAAGCGCGCAAAGATAGCATGGGATGAAGGACGATTTGACCAGGCCGTTATTCCCATCAAAGACGAAAACGGGCTGACCTATCTGGACCATGACGAGTTTATGCGGCCTGATACCGATATGCAAAGCTTAGGCGGCCTTCAACCCTCCTTTCAGATGATGGGCGAGATGGCAGGGTTCTCAGATGTAGCCGTCTAGCGCTATCCAGAGGTGGAGCGGATTGACTATCGTCACCATGCGGGGAACAGCTCCGGCATTGTGGACGGGGCCGCTGCAGTGCTGATTGGCAGTCAAGAGGCAGGGAAAAAAGCGGGCTTAAAACCCCGGGCTAAGTTTAAAACCTTTGCCACCATTGGGTCAGAGCCGACAATCATGCTGACCGGCCCTGCAGATTCAGCCAAACGGGCCCTTGACCGTGCGGGCATGAATGCCAAAGATATTGATTTATACGAATTAAATGAAGCCTTTGCATCTGTCGTTCTCCGTTTCATGGATGAATTAGATGTCCCCCACGACAAAATGAATGTGAATGGCGGCGCGATTGCCATGGGTCACCCCCTTGGCGCAACTGGGGCGATGATCCTTGGCACTGTTGTGGATGAGATGGAACGGGCTGACCATGAGACCGCCCTTGTCACCCTTTGTATCGGCGCCGGTATGGGTGTGGCCACCATTGTTGAACGAATTTGAGGGAGACCATCATGACCCAGATGATTAAAAGTGAAATTCAAGATCGCGTTGGCATCCTCACATGGGATATGGAAGGTCAGTCCACCAACACATTGGGTGAGCTTTCTGTCACAACCTTTCAGAGGGAATGGCAGAGCCTCATGGAAAATGACGATGTGGACGGTGTTGTCGTCACCTCCGGCAAAGACAGCTTCATCGTCGGGGCCGATATTGATGGATTGCAGGAAATGCAAGCCATGACAGCGGCGGAGGTTTTCGATCAAAACCAACGGCTCCACGCCTTCTTTCGGGAGATTGAGACCGCCCCCAAACCCACGGTCGCAGCCATCAATGGGGACGCCCTTGGCGGCGGGTTCGAGTTGGCGTTAGCTTGCCGATATCGGGTGCTCGCGGAGGAGGCGAAACTCGGCCTCCCCGAAGTGATGATCGGCCTCCTCCCCGGTGCGGGGGGAACGCAGCGTCTGCCCCGTCTGATTGGCCCGCGAGAGGCTCTACCCTATTTGACCACCGGGAAAAAACTACGGTCGGCGAAAGCTTTATCCCTCGGGGTGGTGCACGAAGTTGTCCCTGCAGCGAATCTTATTGAAACCGCCTGTGCGGCCATTCGTGATAAGAAAGTGGCTTCAAAGGCACCATGGGATGAAAAAGGCTTTACGGTCCCGGGGGATGCGCCGGGGACCAGCGGCTGGCAAGAGGTATTCGCCGCCGGCGGTGCGATGCTACGCAAACAGACAAAGGGCAACTACCCCTCACCTGAGCGGATTATGGCCAGTGTCTATCACGGTCTTCAGCTTCCCTTTGAAAAAGCCCTCAGCTTTGAGGGGCGTCAGTTTACGACCCTTTTCATGGGACCTGTCAGTCGCGCTATGATCCGTACCCTTTGGTTTGGCCGGAATGCAGCGAACAAGCTTGAAAAGCGCCCTAAAGGTGTGGAGAAAACAAAATTTACAAAAGTCGGCGTCATCGGCGCGGGGGTCATGGGCGCAGGGATTGCCAGCTGTACCGCCATGGCGGGCTGTGACTGTGTCTTACTTGATGTATCTGAAGAGGCCGCTGAGCGTGGGCTAGGTCATGTGAAAGACTATATGGCGCGCCAAGTCTCCAAACGCCGGATGACCCAAGAGGAAGCAGACGCCGTCATTGCGCGGGTTCATCCCACCACAGATTATAATGATTTGGCAGGCGCGCAGCTGACCATTGAAGCGGTTTTTGAAGATCGCGCCATCAAAGCCAAGGTCACCCAAGCAACGGAAAAGGCGACAAGCCCCACCCATGTTTTTGGGACCAATACCTCCACCCTTCCCATTACAGGGTTGGCCGAGGCGGCCGACCGACCAGCGGAATTTGTGGGCATTCACTTCTTTTCACCGGTGGAAAAAATGCCCCTTGTGGAAATCATCCGTGGTGAGAAAACCTCTGACCATGCGGCTGCAGTGGCCATGGATTATGTGAAACTGATCAAAAAGACCCCCATTGTGGTGAATGATTCCCGCGGGTTTTATACCTCCCGAGTTTTTGGGACCTATACCCGCGAAGCCTTCACCATGTTGCAAGAAGGGATCAGCCCTGCGGTGGTAGAAAATGTGGGGAAATCCACCGGTATGCCCATGGGGCCCCTTGAACTGATTGACATGGTCGGCATTGATACCGGTCATAAGATCACCCACGAAACTATTAAAGAGGTGGGGCGCGATGAAATGACGGCGCGCGGCGAGCCTTGGGAAGCCTTAGACGTTATCGACTGGATTGTGGAAGAAGAAAAGCGCCCTGGCCAAAAGGCGGGCAAAGGCTTTTATGAATATGACGGCCAAAACAAGATCACGCATATTTGGCCGAAGGTGTATGACCGCTTCCCCATCAAAAATACATCCCCTGACGTAAACGAATTAAAGCGGCGCTTTTTACACATTCAGGCCATTGAAACCTTACGCTGTATGGAAGAAGGCGTTGTGACAGCCGCAGATGATGCCGATGTTGGGTCTATTTTTGGCTGGGGGTTTGCCCCTTGGACAGGGGGGGTCCTGTCTTATGCTGACGATATTGGATTAGACCGTTTTCTCAAAGAATGCGAAGAGCTTGAGAAAAAATATGGACGCCGGTTCCAGCCCCCTCAACTCTTAAAAGACATGGTGGCCGAGGGCCGGTCATTTTATCATCAGGGCACCTCTGCGATGGCCGCTGAGTGATTTAATTCATATGTCCAAAAGGCTATATTCAATTTGAATATAGCCTTTTAAATAATCACGATACATGGCGTTAGAGTTTCGCAAGGCCTACGCTCGGAATGTAACAAGCGGTACCCACCCTTGGAGCGCAATATAGCCCCAAGTGATGAGAAGCAAAATTGATGCGATGACCCCATAATATTTCACTCCCTTATGGTCACTTGGCATCTGTGTGCTTTTCCATAGCGCCACTATCGACCCAAGGGGGCCAAGCCCACTTAAAACCATGAGCAAGAGGGACACCCAGGACACAGTTCCCATCAAGGTGATAGCCCGCCAGTCCCCTAATAATCCGTAGGCAACAAAGATAAATATAAGGGCGATGAGACAGCAACGAAAGCGCCCTCAATTTGAGCGGCCCGTCCGGTTCCCTCAAGAACCACCGTCCTCAGCATTCGACGCATGCC
>JBCCMT010000051.1:0-9635 GCA_039026195.1 Pseudomonadota bacterium
GCGCAAGCTCAAAACAAAGAATTACGCATTCGTATTCATGAAAATACATCAGGCTGTCTAGTCAGTTATATACTTATGGATAATTAATTATTCAATTTTTACCCTGAATAAAATCAAGCCACTCTGCTTCCGTAAGAGTTTTTACCCGCAACTCTTCAGCTTTTTTCAGCTTTGAGCCCGCCCCTGGGCCGGCGATGAGGAAATCTGTTTTCCCAGAGATGGAGCTTGAGACCTTCGCGCCCAATGCTGTGGCGCGGGCTTTGGCTTCGTCCCTTGTCATCTGCTCCAGCTTTCCAGTAAAGACCACCACTTTACCGGAGACAGCACTTGATTGCGCGGGCGCCGCCACTTCCTGCGGGGTAAGCTGATCAAGCAGACGCCTCACCGCGGCCCCATTGCGCGGCTCCCGGAAGAAGGTGGCTAAAGCGTCCGCTACGGTCTCGCCAATACCGTCAATGGCGATCAGCTCCTCCCGTATGGCCTCATCCCCCTTGGCCAAAGCTTGGCCAAGTTCTACTACGCGGTCCACGGTTTCAAATCGTTGGGCCAGCAATCTCGCGGTCACGGCCCCCACATGGCGAATGCCCAATCCAAAAAGAACACGATCCACAGGGCGTGAGCGCGCTGCTTCAATGGCAGAAAAAAGATTGTCTAAGGATTTTTGATTGGTGACCTCTGCCGTCCAACTGGGAAAGGGGGTCGTCTTTGTAGGTGCCTTCCGCCGATAACTATTGAGGTCTGATGTCCCCACCTGATTAAAGGTACCGTCCTTATGGCGCTGTTCTAGGGTAAAAATATCCGCGGGCTCACGGATCATATGGCGACCATAAAAGTCTTCAATCTGCCGTGTGCCTAACCCATCAATATCCATCGCCTTGCGGGAAACAAAATGCTTTAACTGCTCCACCCCTTGGGCGGGGCAAATAAGCCCGCCGGTACAGCGGCGCACCACGTCCCGCTCCCCCGTCCTTGGGTTGTCTTCTCGCACCGCCGCTGAGCCGCAAGCGGGACAAACCTCAGGGAAGGCATAAGGTTTAGCCCCCTTCGGTCGCTTTTCCATCACGACACGCACCACTTGCGGGATCACGTCCCCCGCCCGTTGAATTTCCACCATGTCCCCTTCCCGCGCATCCAGCCGTTCAATCTCATCCTGGTTATGCAGTGTCGCGTTGGAGACCACCACCCCGCCAACGGTGACAGGGCGCAACCGAGCTGTGGGAGTCAAGGCCCCCGTTCGGCCAACTTGAATATCAATTCGCTCAAGGAGGGTTTGAGCCTTTTCCGCTGAAAATTTATGGGCGATGGCCCATCTTGGGGCTTTGGTAACGGTGCCTAACCGCGCCTGCCAGTCCAACCGGTCCACCTTATAGACCACCCCATCAATATCATAATCGAGCAGCGCCCTTTGCTCCTCAATCAATCGATAATGATCTAAAATACTTTCTATTTCTTCTGTTTGAAGCGTCAGCGGATTTGTTGAAAATCCCATTTCCGCCATGCGGTCCACCGCCGTTTTTTGCGTTTCTGCCAAGGGGGCCGACACCTCCCCCCAGCTATAGGCAAAAAACCGTAAAGGCCGGCTCGCTGTGATGGAAGGGTCTTTTTGCCGCAAAGACCCAGCGGCGGCGTTGCGCGGATTAGCAAAAATCTTTTTCCCCAGCTGCGACAGCTCCTTATTCATCTTAGCAAAGTCGTCTTTGCCAAGATAAACCTCCCCTCGGATTTCCATGATTTCTGGTGCAGATTTTATCTTATGCGGAATATCGCCTACCGTTTTTAGGTTCGCGGTGATATCCTCCCCCACTTTTCCATCCCCCCTTGTGAGGCCTTGAGCAAAAACGCCTTTTTCATATCTCAGGCTAGCGGACACACCGTCAATTTTCGGCTCAGCCGTTAGAGCAACTTCTTCATCCGTAGACAGACCTAGAAACCGTTTTATCCGCGCCACAAATTCTTCAACATCCTCATCGGAAAAGGCGTTGTCTAAAGACAACATTGCCACCTTATGCGCGACTTTGGAAAAGCGCCCAGAGGGCGGCGCCCCCACTTTGTCCGAAGGACTATCAGCGCGTTTTAACGCCGGGAAAGCCTTTTCGATGGCCTGGTTCCGCTGGCGCAACGCATCATAGGCCGCATCGGTCATGATCGGATCCGCCGCCTCATAGGCTTTATCGGCCTCGGCCATTTTTTTAGCCAACAACGCCAGTTCTTTTTCGGCCTGTTCTTCTGTAAGATCAGCAATGGGAAGATCGGTACTCATGCGGATATCTTGGTGCGCTTTGCGCCTTTTGGCGTGAGCAGAGTTTGCGCCGCCGCCAGGGCCTCTTTCGAAATCTCCGCCCCCGACAACATCCGCGCAATTTCCTCTATCCGCTCATCTTGGCTTAAGAGGGTGACGTGGGTGGTCAGCTTTGACTTGCCTGCCTTGCGCACCTGCCAATGGGCGTTCCCTCTGGCGGCCACTTGCGGGCTGTGGGTGACCACCAACACTTGGCTTCCCTCTGCGATGCGCGCCAAGCGCTCCCCCACCGCATCGGCGACGGCACCGCCCACCCCTGCGTCGACTTCGTCGAAAATAATGACCGTCTTTCCCTCTTTTGCCACCAAAACCGCTTTCAAAGCCAGCACAAAACGGGAAAGCTCTCCCCCAGAAGCAATGCTATTTAACGGTCCAAGAGGCGTACCCGGATTTGTTGACACCAGAAAAGCGACTTGATCAATACCTGTAGGTCCTGGACGATCCGGTATCGCGTTCACCTGAACATGAAAAGTTGCATGGTCAAGTTTTAAGGGCTTTAGCTCTTTCTTCATGGCACTGTCTAATTTTTTAGCCGCTCTTTGGCGTTTTTGAGACAGGTCTTGCGCAGCTATATGATAAGCGCTCTCAGCCTTCTCAATATCGCGCTGCAATGCAACGAAAGAGGCTTGCCCTTGGGTAATATCGTCCAAAGCCTGTTCAACTTCTGCTAAATAGGCTTTCAGCCGGTCTGGGGCGCGGGAGAATTTGCGCCCCGCCGCCCGCAAGGCAAAAAGCCGCTCCTCCACCTCATTTAAAACCTCTGTATCTTGAACAAAAGCGTCCCCGGCGGCGACCACGGCTCGGCGGGCCTCTGCAAATTCTTCTAAGGCCGCATCCAACCGGCTCACCGCTTCGGTGAGGGGGACGGCTTCTTTCGCGGTTAGCCGGCTTGCCGCCCGCTCAATTTGCGCAGCGGCGGTGGAGAGCCGACGGGTGGGACCATCCTCCTCTAAAACCTCCATCGCATCCCGCAAATCTTCAGAAACCTTCTCAGCGGCCATTAACATCGCCCGCCGCTCAGCAAGCTGGGCCTCCTCCCCCTCTTGAGGGTTTAGGGCGCCCAATTCTTCTGCCACATGGCGGAGATAGTCCGCCTCCCGCACAGCATCGTCTCGCAGCTTTTGCTTCATCAACGCTTCATCCGTGAGGGTTCGAAATGCCTCCCATAGCGTGCCAACTTCTTCTGCTAGATCAGTTAACCCTGCATACTGATCAAATAAGGCGCGGTGCGCGTGTTGGTTCAAAAAACCCAAGCTTTGATTTTGGCCGTGGATTTCAAGTAAAGCTTCACCAGCACTGCGCAATAACCCTATGCTACAGGCTTGATCATTGATAAAAGCGCGGGATCGCCCATCCGCCAATTGCACCCGCCGTAAGGTGACCGTGTCATCTTCCGTCGGTAGGCCGCCTTCCTCCAACACCTGCCACACCGGGTGGTCCGCTTTTGCATCAAAAGTTGCGGCCACCACCCCTTTTTCTGCGCCATGGCGGACCAAGCCTTTGTCCGCTTTCGCACCTGTGGCCAAGCTTAAACTATCGAGCAGGATAGATTTCCCTGCGCCTGTCTCGCCGGTCAACGCTGTCAGCCCTGGGCCCATATCAAGGGTGAGCCGATCAATCAGCACAATATCTTGGATGACAAGTTGGCACAGCATATGACTTATGATGTCGTATGAACTGACCCCAAGGTCAAGGCAGCAAAAACCTCTTTATTGGCGCATGGAAGCCTTATAATCGGTCCCATTCAGGGCAGCGATAGGGTCCCGAGGCTTCAGCTCATGGCGGAGTTCAAAATGCAGCTGCGATTGGTCTACTGCGCCTGTTTTGCCCACCTTAGCCACCACTTGGCCCTGGCGCACCCGGTCGCCTTTGTTCACGATGATATCATCTGTATGGGCATAAGCGGAGACCCATCCCTCCTCATGACGAATAAGAAGAAGATTGCCATAGCCTTCAAGTTCAGAGCCGGTATACACCACCTCCCCATCCGCTGATGCGCGAATAGGCGCGCCCACGGGCGCTGCGATATTGATACCGTCATTCCGTACCCCATCATTGCTCATACCATACTGGCGAACGATAGACCCTTGTAGGGGCCAAGCAAACCTTGAACCGGGCGCTTTACTCACCAAAATAGGTTCTGCCATGGGGGCAAGCTGTGAGGCGTTGGGGGTTGCTGTCTGTGCCGGGGCAATTGAGACATTTGCCCCGGGGATCACCAACCGTTGGTTGATCGACAAACTATAAGGGGCTTGCAAACCATTGGCGGAGGCCAAGGCCACAAGATCCACCTGAAATTGGCGAGACAGAGAATAGAGTGTGTCCCCTGGCCGCACCGTATAAAGACTATCAAGCCGCTTCACTTCCTGTGGTGACGGCGCTGTGGAAGTCGCCGCAGGCAAATTCGCATGGGCAATGAAAGAGGACGCCTCTAAGCTTGATGCTTTGGGGGCTGATGCTTTGATGGCTGGCGCCTTTTGAGCGGGGAGGAAAAGCTGCTGCCCGATTTTCAGGTTATAGGGGGCTGACAATCCGTTGACATGAATAATATCCGTAGGCGAAAGACCATAGCGCCGTGCCACGGCATATACCGTATCCCCCGCCTGCACCTCAATGGACTGACGATGGGTGATATTGTAGATGGGGTCCTTGGCGTAGGGCTGGCCTTGCCCAAAGCTTGCTTTGATCAAGGGCGCCGAAGCAGCTGGCGATGCTAGCGCCGCCGCCTCCCCGATCACCAGGGTGCTTGGCTCTGTCCCGGCGGGGTAAGCGGGCCGATCACTGCCTGGGTTAGTGCCGTAAACCACGGGCACGGCGTTTTGCGCAAAAGCAGCGTCCGCAACGGCGGCCCCTGCAAAAGCCACCAGTGTCAGACTTGACGTAACTAAAAAAGATGGACGCATGGGGTACTCTCCTTGGGATCGAAGGGAGGGAAAATCTAAACTGAACCTTAACCATGCGCCGCTTTTGCTTAAAATTGTCCTAATGCCTTGTTCATAAATTGTTTATTTCTCAAAACCTTGCGAAATGTTGTGACAGCGCCCTTTGTTTGTGCTTGGTGACCGCAATGGCGAAATTCCCCACCCCTGACGACATCCTCGACTATATCAATGGCTTTACGGCCCAAGGGGGCGATGCCCCCACCCGGCGAGATATCGCGAAGGCCTTTAAGCTCAAGGGGCCGGAGCGGGCGACCTTGCGCCGGTTGTTGTCGGAAATGGAGGATCGGGGGGTCATCGCCCTTTCCGGCAAACGAGCGCAAGCCAAGGGCGCCCTGCCCCCCGTTCTGGTTCTAGATATTGTGGCGGCCGATGAAGAGGGGGACCTTATCTGTCAGCCCTTGTCCTCTGACTATCAAGGGGAAGAGGAAGGGTCATTCCCCCAAATTCTGCTCCCCGCCCGCACCGCTGGTCGGCATAAGCCCCCCTTAGGGGTGGGCCATCGTTTTTTAGGGCGCCTGACATCTGGTGACGATAAAAGTTTTACCGCGGACGTCATCAAGCTTTTGGGCAAAGGCCGCCAGCGGCGTCTGGGGGTTTTTAGAGCCAATGCTCGCGGCGGATATGTGGACCCCGTCGAGCGGAAAGGCACCTCCTACAATATTGATAAGGGTGATGTGGGTGAGGCGAAAAATGGCGACCTTGTTTGGCTTGAGGAGAAGAACCGCCGCGGCTATGGCCCCCGAAAAGCGCGTATTGTGGAGGTGGTGGGGGATGTTGCTGCCTCCCGCAACTGGTCCCTCATTGCCCTGGCCCAGCAGGAAATCCCCATCGACTTTCCCGCTGGTCTTGAACAGGAGGCCGCAGATCAAACCCTGCCCGATGGGACGCACAATGAAGATTTACGCCCCCTCCCCCTTATCACCATTGACCCTGCAGATGCGAAGGATCATGACGATGCGGTTTATGCTCAGCGAGAAGACGGCGGCTGGTCCATCACGGTGGCCATTGCCGATGTGTCTTGGTTTATCCGCCCGGGAACAAATTTGGATAAAGAGGCGCTGAAACGAGGGAACTCCGTTTATCTGGTGGATCGGGTGGTGCCGATGCTGCCAGAGGTGTTGTCGAACGGGTTATGCTCCTTAAAAGCAGGCGAAGACCGCCCTGCCCTTTGTTGTGAAATGCACATCACCGATGACGGGCAGAAAAAGAGCCACCGGTTTTTCCGCGCAATGATCCGGTGCCAAGCCGGTATTTGTTACGAAGAGGTGCAAAACGCCCGCGACGGCCACCCCAATGACCGCACACGCCCCCTTAAAGAAGATATTATTGACCCCCTTTATGAGGCTTATGAGGCCCTAAAGCGGGGGCAGGAAAAACGCTCCCCCCTCGCCCTGGAGATGCCGGAGCGGACAATCAAGCTCACCCCCCGGGGGGAGGTAGAGGGCGTCGCGATTAAGGAAAGATTTGACGCCCACAAATTAATTGAAGCCATGATGGTGGCCGCCAATGTGTGCGCGGCAGAAAGTCTAGAGAAGGCCAAACGCCCCCTTATCTATCGGGTTCACGATATACCAAACCCCGAACGGGTTGATGCGTTGGCAGAATATCTAGAGGCCATGGGCTATTCTTTGCCAAAGGGCCAGGTTCTCAAACCGCAGGCCTTTAACCGCATTTTACAGAAAGCCAGTGAGCGCGAAGAAACAGACCTTGTCTCCCTCGCTATTTTACGCACCCAATCCCAAGCCATTTATGATACGAATAATTTAGGGCATTTTGGCCTAAATCTTAGCCGCTATGCGCACTTCACCTCCCCTATTCGTCGCTATGCGGACTTAACGGTACATCGCGGTTTGGTCGCTGCCTATAAATTAGGCCCAGGCGGCGTGCGGCAAGAGCAAGAAAAAGACCTCTCTCGCATCGCAGAGCTGATTACCGCCACCGAGCGCCGCGCGGTAAGTGCAGAGCGGGCAACCCAGGACCGGTTTTTGGCCGCTTATTTGGAAGAAAAAGTGGGCACCTCTTTTCCAGCGCGCATTAGCGGGGTGACCAGCGCGGGGGTGTTTGTAGCCCTTGATGAAACGGGGGCAGATGGGTTTGTTCCCATGCGCAGCTTACAAGATGATTATTATCTTCACGATGAACCCACAAATCGATTGGTGGGACAGCACACCGGCGGCTTTTATGCCCTTGGCCAACGGGTGGAGGTGGAACTGTTAGAGGTCACCCCTCTACAAGGGGGCCTACGATTTAACATGCAGACCGCCCCCTTGGCCGGGAAAACACCAGCGAAGCGAAAACGCAGCTTTCGAAACCCCTCACCTCGTGGCTCTTCCACCCCTTTGACGGGAAAGCCGAACCGTAAATCTGACAATGCGCCGTCTCGCAAAACCAAAGACAAGGGGCTTACGTTAAAAAGACGGCCAAAAAAGAGAGATTAAGCGGCTGTCCCCATTTAACTATTTGCACTGGGCTTTTAGAACCGATACACTATTTCATTACGGGGCGCCAAAATCGAAGGGTGTTTCATCCTAACCGGAAATACTTGATGACATGGCTGAAAAACACGGTCTCAAAAATTTGTTTGACGAAGGCAGCGAGGAGAAACGTTTTCCCCGTCGCCCCAACCCTTTCACACCGCCTGAAGAAGAGCGCGTGAATACCCCCCTTGCCGCCGCCCTACAAAAAGCGATGGAAGACGCTGAGGAAACATTGCCACAGCCCTCTTTGGCAGAAAAATCTCTCACGCCAACGCCGCCCCCCTTTGTGGCTTTAGAGAAAAAAATTTCCGCCCCGCCCCCGCAGGAACGCCCCGAAACCCCCACCTTGAGTGTGGTTGTTCCCTTAACGGACGAGCCCAGCGAGATGCGCCGGCCCTTACAAGCTTTGGCAGAACAGACCAAAGCAGAATGGATCGAGGTTATTGGCGTTGGCCCCTCTCGCCAATCCGCCATCACAGCGTTTACGCCCCTGGGCCGGTGCCACAGCGTTCAATTCATTGAAGATGACGGCAGCCAGACAGAGGGTCACGTCATGGCGCAGGCCATGTTGGCCGCTAATGCACCTTACGTTGCCTTACTTGACCCCCACGGCACCCCTGCGCGTGACTTTGCCGAACAAGTGATGCGGGTCATCACCCAAAAAGATGACTGGGCCGTGCTTGGCACGCACCTTATTAACGGTAATCCCCATGCTGGTACATCTTGGGCGGTCATGTTGCCGGAGAATTTGGCGCAGCAATTTGAGCCAGAAGGGACAGTAAAAACCCTCCCCACCCGGAATTCTATCTACCGTAAAGATACGCTTAGCGCTGTGGGCGATGATCTGCCCCGATTGATTAACCGTAACGAATTGCCCGCTACGCTTTATGATTTGGGAGAAGGAAAATTAAGGCGGGATAGAGAAACCCTTGTTTCCGTGATCAGCCCCTCGCGTTACTCAACCATGCTGGCCATGCGGTTTTTGTCAGGTCGGCTCGCCGCCGCACAAGAAGTGAAGACGAAAAAATTAGGGGCCCTTCGGCGATTGTTCCGTAGTTTGAACGCTGCTGTGTGGCCCCAAGGGCGATATAACAAAATCAAACCTGCGCTCTATAATGGGCAAGGGATGGCGGCCACCCCGCAACTTCACGGGCGGGCCATTTTTCTTGGCTATATCAGTGAAAGCTTTGGCCGAGCGAAGGGATATCTCTTCGGGCCGGGGCAGTCTGCCCGAAAACTGGCGCTGTTAAAACGGGGGCGTCATCAGTCATTGAGCGAGAGTGACAAAAGGCGCTTTTTCGCTGAGCAAAATAGCCCCCGACGCCGGGTACGATAGCGCGCGAAGGTTTTACTTTTAAAGCTGCATTCGTCTTTCAATATCTTGATCATAGGCGCGAAACCCTTCCTCAAGCTGTTTAATCTCTGGAGAAGAGCATTCCATTCGTCGTGTTACGGATCTTACTCCTTGTCGTAATTGTTGAATGCGACCATCATTTAAAAATAAATCAAACATTTGTGTTGGCCCACTTTTCTTTGCCGTCACGAATATGGTTTTAAAATACTCTTCAAATTCTGGATTAATCTTGTAATAATCTTTTGTTGTCCACCCTTTTACACGGTTGATCTCATTTCCGAAACCGTCCTTTGTGACTGTATCCGTCTGTGTAGTGATAGTTAACTGAATGGCATTCGGCTTAAGGCAGTCTTGATAAACATCTTGATAATCCAGCAGGTAAGTGCCCATAACAGCGTAAAGCGCTGTTAGATTGCGAAGCTCTTGACGCATTTGGGCTTCAGCCGTACCCCGCTCTTGGTTCAATATTTCATCCATCAGAGGGCCCAATGCAATGGCTTGTTGAGACCCAACTATGGTCAGAGGACGGATACCCTCCAAATAATACTGGTCTAACCTTCGCA
>JBCCMT010000052.1:0-9383 GCA_039026195.1 Pseudomonadota bacterium
CCGCTGTTTAATCATGCCAATATCAAATTGCCGCCGCGTCTAGATCATTTTGTGAGACTGTTTGTGGTGACCCCAGACATGCATCACATTCATCATTCAACCACCCCCCAAGAGACCAACAGCAATTATGGGTCATTTTTATCTTTGTGGGATCGTTTGTGCCGCACCTATAAACCTGCGCCACAACATGGACATGATGAAATGACCATTGGACTAAAAGAATTTCAAACAAAAACCCCAAACTCACTCCTATGGAGTTTACGGTTTCCGTTTATGCCCAATCACAAGAACAAAATGAATAATTGAAACACCCCATAAAGATAGATGCCTATCATCCCTTAAGCTTCGCTAGAGCATTTCGCGTTCCTTTGGAATCGCTCAATTGCTCTAGGTTATTGTTTTGTCGCGCATCTTTTGCGGATAACCGCACACACTTATCCGCGATGCGCTTTAGATATTTTCTTGCCTCGGCTCCACCAGAGTAAGACGCCTAAACTTGTCCATATGAGGAAGACCACCGCTTCAAGAGGTACCCCTTCTGCGGCTTTCCACGGTTCATAGAGGGCGAGCCCAAACATACTGACCGCGGTGATGATCGCAAAAATGATGGTCGCCATCCCACCCCATAGGCCTTCGGCAACAGGTTCATTTTTATACAAAATATACACACAAATTGTGGTACAGACCATTGCTAGAGAAATAGACGCCGCAGCAAAATTGACAATGGGTAGGATAAAACTGCGTCCCAAAAATAATGCCGCTAATCCACTTACCAAAATAAGAAGAATACTCGAAACAGAAGCGGCTTTTTTCTCAGGAGACGAATAAAATCGCTCAGGGATCATATGGTCCTTTGCCAGCGCACTTAAAATTTTAAGGGCCCAGACAAAGGCGGAATTCCATGTGGTCAAAATTCCCAACGTCCCTGCCACCAAAACCACAGGGCCCAAAATCTCGCCGAACTGCATATTTGAAAAAGCTTCGTAAACGGGAAGTTCAGCATCAATAATATTTTGCCACGGCGCCAACAAAGAAACCGCCAGCGTGATGCCTGCGTAAAACAGACCCGCTGAAATCACCGACACCACCATAATCAGCCCTAAAGAGACATTGGACTTTTTCGGCATATGCTCCACCAATTGCGGAATAATTTGAAACCCTGCGAAGAAAAAAGGCACTGTGATGAAAACTTTTACCAGCCCATTTACTAGGCTTGTGTCTGATGCTGGGGGGAAGAACGGCTCTATATTGCTTATACTGCCAAAGCTAAAGGATACGCCGATCATCACGAAAGCGGCGACAATCAGAAAAAGGGTCGCGAGATTTTGAAAGTTCCCTGCATTTTTAATCCCGAGCAGATTGATCAGACTCACGGTCAAAAGCCCAATTAAAGAGAGGGCGAATTGATAAGCATCAATCGATTGACCGAAGACTTCGTAAAGGACAGGCCCCTTCGGCAAGCCTAGTAATATACTGGTGACCCACCCAAAGGAAATCGTTAAAAAGCTGACAATGGCAATGGCAAAAAGGGCAATGAACCAACCAATAATAAAGGCGACCCTCTGCCCAAAGACGGCTTTTGCATAGGCGATTTCCCCGCCCGGCTCCCTCACCCTTTGGGAAATCCACCCATAACATAAGCTGACGGATAAAAGCAGTACACCGCCGAGCAGTAACATGGACATGGTTCCTACAGGACCGCCCGCAGCCAGCCAGCTGCCCATGATGATAATCCACCCCACCCCAACAATTTGTCCAAACCCCATGGCGAACAAGCCAAAAACCGATAGCGTGGAAGCAGCGCTGTCACCCACAGCTTGGGGGGTCGGGTTTGTCATAGATGCGTTTCCTTTTATTGTTTTGGCGTGGGGTGGAGAGCCTTATTTTTTCTAGAGCAAAACTGCCTTAAGGTTGCATCGGCAGTTTTGGCGCGACGCTTTATACGCCGATATAGCTCGTTTTCACCGTTGTATAAAACTCAGCCGCATACCGACCTTGTTCCCTCGGGCCGTAAGAAGAGCCCTTGCGCCCCCCAAAGGGCACATGAAAATCAACACCGGCTGTGGGGAGGTTGACCATCACCATGCCCGCTTGGGCCTGGCGTTTGAACTTTGTCGCTTTTTCCAAGTTGGTGGTACAAATGCCGGAGGACAACCCAAACTCCGTATCATTGGCAAGGGTAAGGGCATGGTCAAAATCCTCTGCTTTAATGGCACAGGCCACAGGCCCGAAGATTTCTTCCTGCGCGATCCGCATGTCATTCTTCACATCGGCAAAAAGAGCAGGTTTTAAGAAATAGCCAGGCGTGTCAGTTTTCACCTCTTCACCACCGCACACAAGCCGGGCCCCTTCTTCTTGGCCAATCTCCACATAGGAGAGAGATTTTTGAAGTTGGTTTTCATCAGCAAGGGGACCAATATGGGTACCGTCTGCGAGGGCATCCCCCACGGTTAAGCCATCGATCCGAGCTTGTAGGGCCTTGACAAAATCGTCGTAAATACCTTTTTCCACGATCAACCTTGAAGACGCCGTGCAGCGCTGGCCGGTGGAAAAATAGGCGCCGTTCAGGGCACACTCCACCGCCGTATCAAGATTGGCGTCATCCAACACCACAAGGGGGTTTTTCCCGCCCATCTCAGCCTGCACTTTTTTGCCGGACCGCACACAGCTCTCCGCAATGTTTTTCCCCGTGACGTCAGACCCCGTGAAGGTAATCGCCTCGATGTCTGGGTGGTCCACCATGGCCTGACCCACGACCCGGCCCGAGCCCATGACCAAGTTAACAACGCCCTTTGGTGCGCCCGCTTCGACCAAGATGTCAATTAACGCATGGGTGCAGGCTGGCGCCAAATTGGCAGGCTTGATCACCAAACAATTTCCGTAGGCCAAAGCCGGCGCCATTTTCCAGGCAGGGATCGCGATGGGGAAATTCCACGGCGTGATGATGCCGATCACTCCTAAGGGCTCACGGGTGACCTCCACCTCCACATTCGGGCGGACGGAAGCGAGTTTTTCACCAGACAAGCGCAAAACTTCGCCTGCGAAGAAATCAAAGACTTGCGCCGCCCGCATCACCTCACCAATACCTTCGGGCAAGGTTTTCCCTTCCTCGCGAGAAAGTAGACGCCCTAGATCATTTTTACGCTCACGAATGAGGTGAGCGGTTTTCGAGAGGACCTCATGACGTTGTAACAGCCCACTTAAGGACCATTCAGCAAAAGCTTCTTTGGCGGATCGAACAGCGTCATTTAGGTCCGCTTCACTCGCTTGGGCATATTCCCCCACAATATCATCAGTATTTGAGGGGTTGATATTCTGACTATAGGAGGTTGCAGATCGCCATGCCCCGTCAATATAATTTTCAAATTTCTCAACCATAATCGCCTCTTCAAAGTAAGTCGCGTTTTGCTAAATTTTCCATCAAGGCCCGGACCCCAAAGGACCAAGGCTGGCATTCCGTCGATAAGTTCATTTGATTTGTGAGCTGACCTAAGGCAGGGGAAGAGACAGATACCACGTCCCCCACATGGTGGGTAAAACCGCGCCCTGTCTCCCCCCGGTCTTGGGTCGGGGCAAACATTGTTCCCAAAAACAGAACAACACCATCAGGATATTGATGATGCGCCCCCATTAATTGGCCCACAATATCTGCGGGGTCCCGGCTGATTTGCGCCATGGAGGACACCCCATCAAGAACATAGCCGTCTTCCCCTTCAATGCGTAAGGTCACATCAGCTGTACGGACAGTATCTAAGGTAAACTGCTCATCAAATATCCGTATAAAGGGGCCAAGGGCGCAAGACGCGTTATTGTCCTTTGCTTTCCCAAGCAGCAGGGCTGAACGACCCTCCACATCCCTTAAGTTCACATCATTTCCAAGGGTGGCACCAATAATCTTGCCAGCTGAGGTGACAGCCAACACAATCTCTGGCTCCGGATTATTCCAAGAGGACATGGGGTGAACGCCCGCCTCTTCGCCGGACCCCACAGAGGATAGAATTTGCGCTTTGGTAAAGGTTTCCGCATCCGGGCCGATGCCCACCTCTAAATATTGGCTCCACAGATCTTGGTCAATCAGCAAGGATTTCAGCTTCGCAGCTTCATCTGACCCAGGTTCAAGCGCGGCAAGCTCACCACCAATTTGCTTTTCAATTTCTGCACGGATATTACTTGCCTGGGCAGGGTCGCCCCCTGCCTTCTCCTCAATCACCCGCTCTAGCATTGAGGTGGCAAAGGTGACCCCTGCCGCTTTGATTGATTGCAAATCAATAGGAGAAAGCACCCAAGGTTTTTGTACGTCCCGGGATGACAAAATCGTGTTCTCTAAAAGATCTTTGACAGGGCCTAAGTCAGCAAAAGCGTCGTCCGTAGCAAGGGAGGGCTTGATCGCCGTTAAAAAAGAAACCAGATCCTCTTTTTCACAAAGGGTTGATACCGTGGCGGCTACGGAAGAAATATCATAGGCATGACCTTCGTGAAGCATCACCACCGCAGGGCCTGATACATCTGGGCGCCAAACACGCCCCACCAGCAATGCGTCATTTTCATCCTGCGGCAAAGCATTCCGCACATATTGTTTATATGTCTCAGCGATTGACATGAATTGACCTCACCCAAATAATTATGATGTTGATGCTTTAATCTGTCGGCGAACCGTATCTAGCACCCCTTGCATATAACCTGATGTATGCAGATGACCTTGGAATCCATAGCCATCTTCACCAGCCTCTTTTTCAGTGGCCAATAGGGGCGCATGGTCGGCACGAACGTAAGCTTTAAAGTCTTGCTTCTCGAGAACCTCGAACAAGCCTAAAAGATCAATATCGCCATCATCGGGGAAGGTTTCCATAAAGTCATGAATTTCCCCTTTGATATTCCGGAAGTGGACAAAGTGAATTCGATCCTTAAACCGGTCCACAAGGGCAGGCACATCCTCCCCAAGCTCCCCAAAGCAGCCTGCGCATAGAGTAATCCCGTTTGAAATACTTGGGTTGAGCGACAATAAGCGGTCAAAGTCATCCACACTCGACATGATGCGGGAGAGCCCTGCAATGGGCGATAAAGGGGGGTCATCAGGGTGCATCGCCAGTTTCACACCCACTTTTTCAGCTGTCGGAATAACAGCATCTAAAAATGTTTTGAGGTTGGCCCACATTTCCTCATCAGAAATAGCTGTTTCGGTGTGAGGAACCGTTTGGTCGTTTAAATCTTGAGACCGAAAGGCACTGGTCAGTGCCCCGCCTCGGGTCTCCGTATCAAAAGAGGTTCGCACCACCATGGCATCATCAAGCACCTGCGGCATGAAGTTATAACAAATCACCTCTACCCCATGCTGGCTTAAAAATTCGATGGAGGAGATCCAGTGTTGAATTTGTTCCTCTGCCCCAGGTTTATTGAAAATAATCTTATCAATAGCTGGACCAGATTCAATAACGGGTACTTTTAGACCAAAATGCTTTGCTTTAGCGACCATTTCTGGAAATTGATCAAATTTAGATGTTTCATTGGACATATCATAATGGACCAAATTAGAAATTCCAATTTGCGCCATGGTTTGAAGATGTTCATCAGACGGCGGGACAGCCACCATTGAGAGTTCAATCATGAAGAGACCTCACTTATAGGATTTGATATTTTTGGTAGGCTTCCACCAGGGGCATCCCCCCCTTGACCGCCGTACGGAAATCATTTTCATTTTCGACCTTTTCCAAGGCGATTTTTAAGGTCTCTGCAGCAGCCTTTTGCGGCACCACAGCAATACCATCTATATCAGCAACAATGATATCACCTTTGTCGATGCGCACGCCACCAATCTCGATACTGACGTCATAATCCACAACTTTTTGACGATTATAACTGTCATAGGCGCAAGCCCCGGCCGCATAGACGGGGAAATCCATCTCCGTCATACGGACAATATCCCGGACGGTTCCATCGGTGACAACACCGCGGGCATGATGCGTGAGCGCCGCTGTGGTCAGCAGCTCCCCCCAAATGCCGGACCGGCGAGATTGCCCCGTTGAGCAGACAATCACTTCATTCTCAGCGATGGAATCAACTGCCTTTAGCTCAAGGTCATAGGTTTTCGGGTCATCATAAGCAAAATCGACCCAAAGCAAGGGCTTTGCAGCGCCCACCAATGTTTTTTGCACCGTTTGCGGCGCAAGATTAAGGGTTGGGGACTGATGACGGAAGCCCAAACTATCAAGGGCATCTAAAACGACGGCTGAAAAGAGTTTATCTTCTGCGGAAACCCAATCTTTCACCATGGCGAAACTACCTTTCATGAGAGGCAACACCAAAGGTCACCTGACTTTATTTTTATCCAAGGCAGGTGTAATCGACTAAAGGTAATTAATCAATAGTTTTTATCTTTTATCTTTTTGCGCGTCCCTGAGGGCAAAATCTTCTAAGGGTTTTAGATGCTGCTCCACCACATGGCGTATTTTGTTTTCGTCTTTGGTTTTGAGGGCCACCACCGTGGCCTTATGCCATTTGAGCACGGAGTCCGTTTTTTCTTCTTTGCTGAAGAAGTTGTATTTCGACATTTCAAAAAATAGACGTTCAAGGATTTGATGCTGATATAAAGCAAGGGCACGGTTGCGACACATCTTTCCTAAAATATAGTGGAAGCGATGGTCGTGATAAATTCGCACATTTTGCTCTTTATTCAAATGGGCTTTCATTTGAACAATACTGTCTTCTAGCTCTGCATACCCCTCATCGTCAGCCCTTTGAGAGGCGAGTATGGCAATCTGAACCTCTAAGGGCTTTCTTGCCTCTATTAATTCTACAAAGGAGAAATGTCGCCCAAAGGAAATATCCGCAAGCGGCTTTGGGGGCGGTTGGTTGCTTAAAACCCTTGCCCCGCCGCCGACACCCCGCTGTACACGAATAAGCCCCGCGTCTGCCAACACTTTTAACGCCTGTCCAATTGTCGGTTTACTGACCTGCATCACATGGGACAGCTCATCAATATTAGGAAGCCGCGCATTTAAACCGTATACCCCAGATCGGATGGCAAAAGTAAGTTGTTCTACAACTTCTTCAAACGCGCGTGCCCCAGAAATGGGCAGGAAAAAGGTCTTAGGCGATGTGGTCATAGATATCGACAATATGGGCTCTTTTGATTTTAAACGCTCTTACCTGATAAAATCTTATTTCAAAAGCCGTGCAATGCCCTTTGCCGCTTGGCGGATGCGTTGCTCATTCTCCACCAAGGCCATGCGTACAAACCCCTCCCCCCGCTCTCCAAACCCCACCCCGGGGGAGACAGCCACATCCGCATGGGCCAACGCATGGGTTGCAAACCCTAAACTATCCATGGCAAATTGCTCAGGGACAGGCGCCCAAACAAACATACTCGCTTTAGGCTTTGGAAGTGACCAACCGGCTTTCCCAAAACTCTCCACCAAGACGTCTAATCGTTTTTGATAAATCGCCCGAAACCCAGCAGATATTTCTTCTGAATGGTCAAGCGCGGTGATGGCCGCCACTTGAATAGGGGTAAAGGCCCCATAATCAAGATACGACTTCACCCGCGCCAACGCGGCGATCAACCGTTCATTCCCCACGGCAAAGCCCATGCGCCACCCTGGCATGGAAAATGTTTTAGACATGGAGGTAAATTCCACCGCCACATCCTTAGCGCCTGGGACTTGTAAGATCGAAGGGGGTTTTTCATCACTGAAATAAATATCTGCATACGCCAGATCGGAGATCAGAATGATCTCATGTTTCTTTGCAAAAGCAACAGCATCCTTATAAAAATCAATACTGGCAACTTCGGCGGTGGGATTTGCCGGATAATTGAGCACCATCGCGATGGGCTTAGGGACAGAATAGCGGATCGCCTTTTCCGCCTCTTGAAAGACCTCAGGCCCCGCATGGGAGGGAAGCGCCCGCATCACCCCGCCCGCCATAATAAACCCAAAGGCATGAATGGGATAGGAGGGGTTAGGCGCCAGCACCACATCCCCCGGCGCGGTGATGGCATTGGCCATATTGGCAAAACCCTCTTTTGACCCCAAGGTCGCGATGACCTCCGTTTCAGGGTCAAGCCTTACATCAAAACGCCGTTCATAATAGCGGCTTTGCGCTTTGCGAAGGGCGGGGATACCCCGGCTGGCGGAATAACGGTGGGCTTTGGGATCTCGCGCCACCTCTGCTAATTTATCCACAACAAAATCTGGGGTGGGAAGGTCAGGGTTCCCCATGCCAAGATCAATTACATCTCGTTTCGCCGCCCGGGCTTCAGCCTTTTGCCGGTTAACCTCTGCAAACACATAAGGGGGCAGGCGCCGAATGGCGTAGAATTCTTCAATCATTTCCTATCCCCTTCATGGTCGTAAAATTTGTTCCTTAAGCTGCGCCCACCTCTTTCGCAACGGCGTCAGCCACCTCTTGGGTGGTGGCCGTCCCGCCAATATCACCCGTCCGCACCCCTTTTGACGTGATGGCCTCAACAGCTTGCTCCACCCGTCTTGCCGCCGTTTCTGCGTGTAAAGAATGGCGAAGCAACATGGCAACCGACAAGATAGCGCCCACGGGGTTGGCTTTACCCTGACCTGCAATGTCCGGCGCTGACCCATGGATGGGTTCATAAAGGCCGCGGGGGGCCCTCCCCCAAAGAGGCAGACCCTAAAAGACCAATGGACCCCGCAATCACCGAGGCTTCGTCGGAAAGAATATCCCCGAAAAGATTTTCCGTCACCACCACATCAAAGCGGGAAGGGTTTTGGATCAAATGCATCGCCATGGCATCCACCAGCACATGTTCAAGCTCAACATCTGGGTAATCTTTATGCACCTCATTCACGACGTGTCGCCATAAACGCGAGGTTGCGAGCACATTCGCTTTGTCCACTGAGGCAAGCTTGCCGCGACGGCCTTGGGCCGCTTCAAAGGCGATGCGAGCCACCCGGGCCACCTCTTCCTCTGTGTAGGTCATGGCGTCACTGGCCGCACGCGTTCCCTCTTCACGGGTACCGAAATAAAGCCCCCCGGTCAGCTCACGGACGATAAGAATATTTGTGCCCGCCACATGGTCCGCCCGTAAAGGCGACATGTCCGCCAAATTTTCAAAAAGTTGAAGGGGCCGAAGATTTGCAAAAACATTCAATTCTTTGCGGAGAGCCAAAAGCCCCGCTTCTGGTCGCTTTGCGCCGCCGTCCCATTTCGGGCCCCCAATGGCACCTAAAAAAACCGCGTCAGCGGCCAAACACGCCTGTAATGTGTCTTGAGGCAATGGCTCCCCGTAAGTATCAATGCCCGCCCCCCCAAAATCATATTCAGCTGTCTTGATATCAATGTCTTCTTTTTCACAAACGGCCGTTAATACAGTCACGGCGGCTTTCGTTACCTCTGGACCGATCCCATCTCCG
>JBCCMT010000053.1:0-9379 GCA_039026195.1 Pseudomonadota bacterium
CAGCGCTAATATATAACCCCGATAGGGCGCGTTCCTCATAACAGGGAAGGGCAGCAAGAAACTCTTGCGGATAACCCACAGGGCCAATCTCCCTATAAAGTAAGGCGGTCTGGGGCCCCACAAAGCGCCAGTGCCAGGGTTCAAAGCTATCCTCCGCCTCAAGATAGGTGTTCCCGCGGGGGTAGGTAAGGATAAAGCCATATTGCCAGGCTTGCTCTTTAAAGCATTTATAAGAACGATCTGTGCTCCGCATAAATCGGCCATTCACATCAATATCCACCGCAAGGCCGAGTTGGTGTTCTGACGTCCCTGCTTTTGCGATTTTTCCCCAATGTCCTAAGCGGTCGTAAAGAGCCTTTTGCGTAGCATAAGACCGATAACCAGAGCGAAGGCTTAACCGTTCCTTGTTTGTCTGGCAGCTTTGTAAAAGCTCCCTTAAAAGGGAGGCCATAGTGACATCGTCGCCCTCACCGGAGACTGTCAGGGACCTGATCATCATCTCTTCAATATCTGGGCTCTTGCTCACTTCTATGCCCTTCACATTGGCGAACACAAGATTTTCTGGTGTGTAAGACGGGGGAAGCGGGAAGTCAGCGGAGACGGGGCGGTTCATATCTGACCGCCGGTCTCTATTTTTGTTCACAGCATATCGCCGAGCGCCGAAGGCATCCCGAAAAATGGTCCGCATATGAATGTTCAACGCTTCTGCTTCTGTCATCCGGCCTTGGCGCTGATATATATCCGTTAAAAGACGAATATAGAGGCTCAGTTCAGGGTTGTTTGACCCTTTCACCCGCTCTTGGGCGTGGAAAATTTCTAAATAAATAGTCTCCGCGTTTTTCGCGCGATCTATTTTTTCATAAATAGGAGCTAGGATAAGGCCTGTGTGCACCGTGTCATCATGATCAGCGCCTAACAGCTCCAGACGCGTTTGATAGGCAGTCGCCAAGAGCCCTGCGCTGGCATACTCCCCTTGTGGGATACGCCCATAATATCCGCCCAAGGTGGTGAGCTGCTCGGCTGCGAAAAGTCTTTCTGGCGTGTCTCCCGAAATAGGATTGGTAGAAACAATAGGGGGAAAGGCATCAACAAAGCCGCCTATCGCTTCATTGACATAATCTAAATATAAGCTGTTTGCTTTATCTTTCGGGGGGCGGGGGGAGAGATCTTGGTCTTGTCCCCCTAAACCGGCCTCATAAGAAAGAAGCCGTGCAGCATCATCGCCTGCGGCATCCACAAGTTCAGCTAAGAGGGTGCCTGCCACCACCGGCTCACCATGGGTGAGGTGTAACATGGCCAAGCGGTTCTTCAACAGCATTTGATGGCCAAAACTCGTGGTTTCCATAAAGAATGAGTTGAGAATATCTGTATAAAGGGCAATGGCTTTTTGGGGATGGTTGCCGAGCCGATGCGCTTCGGCCACCCGTAAGCTATAGGCATAATATTCGTGATCTTTTTCACGGTGCTTCGCCCACAGCGCAAGGGCTTGATGGCCATGCGCTGCGGCCCGGCCATGGGCACCACTATTGTCCAGGGCGTCAAACCGGCTCCACGCGCTTTGCTCGTCAACCTTCACCATCACCCAAAAGGAAGCCCCATAAAGGGCGCCCATCGCGACCAGGATGAGCATCAGAAAAAGGGGAGGTTTGATCATGGCGCCCATCACCTTCCCCCCATGAGGGGAAGGAGGCTATTCACCATGCACAAAAAGATCTTAACGATATCCCTGTTCAAAACCATTCTGCCCACAAGCCTTACCACCACCGGGAGATAAGGTTATCCCTTAAATCACCAAAGGGCAATCAATCCGTCCTGTTATTTTTAGACACTGCCAAGAAAGATATTCACTATGTCAAAGTCCCTTACAGGTCGTCGTCGCCTTTATCTCATGCGTCACGGTCATGTGGATTACTTTGCCCCGGGCTTAACAGATTTTACCCAAGTCTCGCTGACGGCGGAGGGGCAAGAGCAAGCCAAAGCGGCGGGGGAAGCTTTGCGCAATATTGCCTTCGATCACATCTTTACATCAGGTTTGCCGCGCACCCAGCAGACGGCTGCTGCTGTGATGGCGGCAAACTCAAAAGACTATAACGCCCCCATCACAATCCCCTCTTTTGAGGAACTAAAGGGCGGCAAAGTGGTGGTGGAAACCCGTGAAGAATTAGCAGCACGGCTCGCCTTTAGTTTTGATGCAGCGACGGAGCCAGGGGCGACATTTCTGCCCGATGGGGAAGCCTTTGAAACCGCTTACGAACGCATCACCAAAGGTCTCTTAGAGATTGTGGAGGATTTTGCGTGGAAACAGGCGCTGTTGGTGGCCCATGATGGGGTGAACAGAATCCTACTTGGCGCGGCGTGCGGGGCGGGCCTTGGGGGCATTGCCCATTTTGAGCAGGATCTCGCATGTATCAATGTGCTTGATTTAGACGTGGTGCGAAATGAGGAAAATGAGCTTTCTTTTGCAAGAATCATCATTAAGGCGGTGAACTTAACCGCCTATGACCCTGTTAAACATAGCCTTTCAAAGACTAGCCTCGAACATTTATTCGATATTGATTTTGGGGGTGGGCGACCTTTGTGAAAGAAGCCCCACCAAGGGCTTAATTCCAATTGTTAATGAAACCTTACCGTGATACCCTTCTTTTAGGTGGATATAGGAAGGGAGTGCTGAAATGGCATATGGCGAACGTAAGGGGGCGCGCAAAGACCCTGGTGATTATGGGGTTTTTGACATGTTGGGGCTGGGCATTGCCGCCTCCTTTGGGATTGCGGTGGCCACCTTTTTTGACCTCACCCAATCCGATGAGACGTCTGCTCTCTTTGTTTTTAACAAATGGCTGGCGACCGTCACCCAGATATTAGGATTAGGGAATATCCCGCTTTACGGTGTGGTGCTGATATTAATGGCGATTGGGGCGGCCTCGATCCTTTATTTTCAGCCTGTGACCTTCCGCGGGGCGTTTGCCCAAGGGTTTGGCGCCCTTGCAGCGATTATGACATTGGCGCCTTCCAATCTTGGGGGGGCGATGCCCGCGCCTATCGATTTCAATCAACCTCTCGATCCTTCTAGCGCTTTTCCGTCTATGGAAGAGGATGATGCTTGGCCGGAGGAAGAAACCCTGGAGGGGATTTCCTTCCCCCTCCGGCAAGATCAAGGTGCACCTTCTTTGGTGCCTGTCTCCTCTGCGACGGCAGCGCTCATGACGACCGCCGCCCTGCAGCAAAATGGCTATAGCATTCGGATGAAGGTGGTCTTTACCGAAGGCATCGATAAAACACAGCTTCATGACATGATCCGAAAAGGCACCTTGCGGGGGAAACTTCATAACGAGGCCACGAAGGCAACCTTCAATATTTTCCGGAATACAGGGGCGAATTTGAATGTGCGCAATAATACGATTTATCTTGCATCCCGCATTCCTGGCCGAGCGGATTCGGCAAACCTGGTCACACGGATTGAAGCGGAAGGATATCGCATCGTGGAAAGCCGCTTTAGCGCAACGTTAGGGGTAAACCCTGTCTGGACCATACGGCTTCAGCCCAGCAATACCCCCCTTATCTTCCAGCGGCTTAATCGGCCTTACTGGTTCTAACGCACCCAGCAATCATTTAGCTTCAAACCTATAGGGGAGGGATGTTCAATAAGATTTGACAGCCCCCTTCCAACCCGGTAACGCCGGGATCTTCATAACGGGACCGTTCAAACCCGCCGTTGAAATCGTGCGCCAGATGGGCTGGGGCACCGGCTTTGAATAAAGTGAGTATATCCATGACCAAGCGTCATACAGCAAAGTATAAAATTGACCGCCGTGTGGGCGAAAATATTTGGGGTCGCCCAAAATCTCCTCTTAATCGCCGTGACTATAAGCCGGGGATGCATGGGCAGCGCCGGGCGGGCAAACTCTCGGATTTTGGTCTACAATTGATGGCCAAGCAAAAGCTTAAAGGCTATTATGGTAACATTACCGAGAAGCAGTTTCGCCGAGTTTATGAAGAGGCCGCTAAGCGTAAAGGGAACACCGCTGAAAACATGATTGGCCTGCTTGAAAGCCGGTTGGACGCTGTGGTCTATCGGGCAAAATTTGTGCCCACGGTTTTCGCGGCCCGCCAATTTGTGAACCATGGCCATGTGATGGTAAATGGTGTGCGGACAAATATCCCGTCTTACCGTTTGCGCCCTGGCGATGTGGTGGAGGTACGGGACCGGTCCAAAAACATGGCCCTCGTGCTTGAAGCCCTCCAGCTTGCGGAGCGTGACATTCCTGATTATGTGGACGTCGACCCGAAAAAAATGACCGCGGAATTGGTCCGTGTTCCAGAGTTTTCTGATGTGCCCTATGCGGCGAATATGGAACCCAACCTGGTTGTGGAATATTACGCGTCGTAAAGTTCTCAGTTTCAGTAGTAAAAAAGCCCTTTTTGCAAGACAGCAAAAAGGGCTTTTTTGTGGGATAGGCTTTCTCTTATACCTCCGGGGAGAGGACGCCTTTTCCTTCAAGATAGGGGCGGAGCTCTCCTTGTTCGAACATTTCTTTCACAATGTCGCAGCCGCCGACAAATTCACCTTTCACATAAAGCTGGGGAATGGTGGGCCAATCAGAGAAATTTTTGATCCCTTGGCGGATGTCGTCATCCTCTAACACATTGATAGAGCCATATTCCGCGCCCACATAATTCAAGATCTGGGAGACGGCTGAAGAGAACCCGCATTGAGGGAATTGGGGTGTGCCCTTCATGAACAGCATAATAGGGTGGGCTTCAATTGCCGATTTGATGGTGGTGGTCGCGCTATCGCTCATAAAAAACTCCTTCAACAGGGCGGGCTGGCCGTGATGGCATGTCCCAAACGCCCGATGGATTACTTGTTATATAAGGTATATAGGAAAGTCGTCACCAGTTTAATAGACGAATTCACTCTCTTTATAACCTTGAAAGTAAAGGGCTGTGGTTAACCCTGTATGGTGAATTGCCGCATCACTGGCCTCAGCTAAAATTGGTTTGGCCCGATAAGCCACCCCTAAGCCTGCTGCCTTCACCATATCCAAATCATTTGCCCCATCGCCAATGGCAAGACTATCCTCAAGGGGAATATTTTGAGCCTTGCATATTTCCAAAAGCGTTTCTTTTTTCGCCCTTGGCCCTAAAAGGGGGGGGATAAGTTTGCCTGTCAAAAGGCCATTCTCATCAATCTCAAGCTCATTGCCTTGATGCCGAGAAAAACCTGCCAGTTTCGCCACATGCTGCGTAAAGGGGGTGAACCCCCCGGAAACAAGGGCGGTCACGGCGCCATATTTCGCCATGGTCCGTACAAACACCTTCGCACCGGGGGAGAGGGTGAGGGCGCTGATCACATCGGCGATAAGCGCTTGCTTTATGCCCCGTAGCTGGGCCACTCTTGCGGTTAAAGCCTCCTCAAAATTTAATTCTCCCCGCATGGCTTGTTCCGTAATCGCCTTAATCGCATCGCCGCAGCCTGCGAGGACAGCCAGTTCATCCAAGCATTCTTGCGTAATGATGGTTGAGTCCATATCGCTGATCAACATGCGTTTGCGACGGCTGTGGGCGGGCAAAGCGCACGCATCTATTTCTTTTGACCGCGCAACCATCACCATCTTTTGGAGTTGAGATAGGGGCAATTCACTGGATAGATCTACCGCTTCGGGGCCTAATCGTGTAAGGGTGTAAGGCTCTACTGACGCTAAAAGCGGCGCTATGTCTGTGTCTGTCATGGGCTGCGGTGCCACGAGCGTTAGAATATGGGTCATGAAATAGGTCGCGTCATTAATGTCTGAAGCTATTGTCATTACAGGCCCCACCGCGTCCGGCAAGTCCTATATTGCCATGCAATTGGCCCAAGAAGGGCGAGCGGAAATCATTAATGCTGATGCGCTGCAGGTTTATGAGAATTTACGCATCCTGACCGCCCGGCCCACAGCGGCAGAAGAAGAGGCGGTGCCACACCATCTTTATGGTGAGGTGGCGGGGGAGGAGGCCTGGTCCGCCGGCACCTATGCCCGTGCCGCGGCGGAGAGGGTTGAGGACGTCATCGCCCGCGGCAAAACCCCCCTTGTGGTGGGGGGCACGGGGTTATGGCTAAAGGCCTTGGTGGAGGGGTTGTCGCCCATCCCCGACGTCCCCCCCTCTATCATGGCGGAGGCGCGTCGGCGCTATAACCATGTGGGAAAGACTGCTTTTCGGGAGGAGGTATTGGCCGCCGACCCGAGGATGGCGTGGCTGAACGAAAATGACACCCAGCGGCATTTGCGCGCCTGGTCCGTTTACAGAGCAACGGGGAGGGCTCTGTCCCATTGGCAAAAAAGACCCCCCCTTGCGGTGACGGATGTGGGGTTTCGCTGCTTTGTTTTACTGCCTGAGAGGACTACTCTCTATGCGCGGTGTGATGAGCGATTTGACCAAATGCTAGACCACGGCGCCGTGGAGGAGGTGGAGACACTTCTCTCCCTCAACCTTCCCTTGACATTGCCGGTGATGAAATCCGTCGGCGTCCCAGAGCTGACCGCTTATATCCGAGGGGAGATGAATTTAGAAGAGGCAAGCGTAGCCGCGCAACAGGCGACCCGCCGATTGGCCAAACGGCAAATGACCTGGTTTCGAGGGCAGGCGGCAGACTGGCCTTGCTTTGGACATGCTGAGGATATGTTAGGCGAGATTTGTCAGCATTTAGACGCTTAGCTGAGGGCTGTTATCTTGCCTCGTCCACGATCCAAGTTTCATCGAAAGCAAACATCCCCATATCCGCATAGGCTTTGCTCACATAGGACGTGGCGCTTGAGTGCGTGCCGCTGGTGGCAGAAAGGGTGGGGTTGTCCATCAGCTGTTGAAATTGTGTGTCTACGGTCATGTGGATTGGCTTTTCAAGCACCTGACAAATGCGCGGCATATTTCGCTCTGCAATGGCGACCATCTTTACCCCGACATTTTGGATGACCATTTGGGAAACATCGTTTTCCATCATGTCCGCGATTTTGGAGTTAAAGGGCGCTTCGTCATCAAGATGCAGCACCAATTCTCCCATCACGCCATATTCTTGTTGGGTTAACATGCCGCCCAACACCGCCGCCCCGCAAGCGCAGGCCGTTTCAGGCGTTACAATATCACTTTTGGTTTTCAAAACGCACATGCCCACCATATTTTGCGTGGCCTTGGAGGGCGCCACTTGCGCAAACGCAGTGCTGGCTAAGGCACAAAAGGTTGAAATCAAAACAGAAATAGACTTGGTCATCATTCATAACCCCGCTTCCTCATAAGGTTAATATGACTCATAATCAAAGGGACAGCAAGCGGGAATGACCTCTTGTGAAGAGGCTTGTGTCGTATTAGGAGGGAGGAGCTGAGGGTTTAGGATTTAGTGTTCTGCTCTGAAGACCAAGAGCATCCATTGTCTTGCCAAATCTTTACCTTTCGTATTTCAAACCTAAACGGCTGTAACGAGCGTATAAAAAGACGAAAGGGATTCCCGTCCGCAAATAAATTTCTATATGGTAATAACAAAACTTATATTTAGCCCCTAGTTTTCAGATGCTCACAGACATATTCGCCTACAGATATAGAGAAAGAAAAGTGTGGAAGGAATTTGGCGAGTCAGAACGAAGGCTGCTCGTTCAAGGCTTCCGCATCATATCAGAGCAGATATTTCCGTACTGGAACGACGGAAAAGAAATCGCTGGTGCTAAAGAAAAATGGGAAAGTCTCAACAAGGCTTTGAGCATGGAGTTTGGGCTCAAAAACTTATCACCACCAGTTATTTCATACCCAACGACCTGGAAAGGAAATACTACATATCAAACATATACACCTTCAAAGGACAGACTTTGCGAGACTTTCGTACTAGCTGAATACGATGGAACTACTGCCGCTGACGTTTTCATTAAGGAGAGAATCAGTTTTATTGAGCTAGCGTTCCGCACACGTGAGCAAGAAATCGCTCATGAAAACAATTCCCTACCAGCAAGGTTAGCAGAAATTGAACGTGAAAAAGAAAACCCTTCTGTACCAAGAATGGGAATTAGACTGCCAGGAAGCAAAGCGACTTGGTTGAAGAAACTAAATAAAAATATCAACGATGGTTTCAGGGCAGCATGTGATGAACTTAACACAAGACTGAGGCAGTCCGGCACACCACTACATTATCACAATGGATTTCTACAATTCTCAGAGGATGCGCTTGTCCAAGATTTTGTCGAGCAGCCATTTTGGAAGCTAGTGGGAGATCCGATTTGGTCGAACGTTGATCTCGATATTAAGGAGGCGATCGATCTCTTTGATAATGATGGTCGCGATCCGGCATGGTATTCAGCCCGAGCTCTCGAAAGCACTATAAAGATTATCTCAGACCAGAAAAACTGGACCACTGGTAATGAGAAAGGGGCAATCAATTTCATTGAAAATCTTGGATCAAAGAAGAATGGTCAATTCATCGACGAATGGGAACGTGCACAATTGATACACTTCTATCGAAGTGTTAGAAACCCATTTGGCCACGGCCCTGGAAGCCAACCAATGCCGCAATTGGCGCGACAGCAAAGTGCATGGGTGATCTCATATTGTATGGCGTGGATCACAAGCCTGATAAGGCGCATTTAATGGCTATTCTAATGTCTCCTTATAAGATCAAAGCGACAAAGTTTTAGATGCGGTTTGCTCTGTAAACTGGATATTGATTTTATATAGCGCTATGTTAGCCAAGGACTAAATTTTGCCAGTGTGGTTCTGTCTGGACTTTATGACCGCCTAAGCCTCAATCTGCAAAAAGGCGGGCACATGGTCGCCAAAGCCGACCACGGGGGTGGCGCTATCGCCGTCACGACGAGCTTGGCTTTTGCGGGGTTTCCGGTCTGATGACTTTGATGATTGCGGCGCATCGTCTTTGCTTTTTGCTTTCTCTGCGCGTTTGCCCCGGCGGGGTTTGGCGTCGTCTTGCCACTCGTCAAAAAAGCTGCCCATATCGACTTCGTCAATGGACTCAGCCTCTGTCATCCGCAGGACAGCATCATATTGTTTTTGATCGTTCGGGCACACCATCATAATGGCATTCCCTTTACGCCCCGCGCGGCCGGTCCGGCCAATGCGGTGCACATAATCCTCCGCTTGGACGGGCACGGAGAAGTTGAACACATGGCTCACCTCAGGGATATCAAGACCCCGCGCGGCAACGTCTGACGCCACAAGCAGTTTCAATTCCCCATCGCGGAAGGCTTGGAGGGTTTCCATACGGAAGCTTTGCGCTAAATCCCCGTGAATGGGGCGGGCTTCAAAGCCATGCTTCTGAAGTTGAATTTCTTCTTTATAGATGAATCTTCTTCATCAGCCATAAAATACCTCTTGCAATTAACTGCAATGTTATAATATAACGCTTAAA
>JBCCMT010000054.1:0-9361 GCA_039026195.1 Pseudomonadota bacterium
CGCCCATTGTCCAATATTCCTCACTGCTGCCTCCCGTAGGAGTCTGGACCGTGTCTCAGTTCCAGTGTGGCTGATCGTCCTCTCAGACCAGCTACTGATCGTCGCCTTGGTAAGCTTTTACCTCACCAACTAGCTAATCAGCCGCGGGCCCATCTTAAAGCGATAAATCTTTCCCCCGAAGGGCACATACGGTATTAGCACCAATTTCTCGATGTTGTTCCGTACTTTAAGGTAGGTTCCCACGTGTTACGCACCCGTCTGCCACTCACCCCGAAGGGTTCGTTCGACTTGCATGTGTTAAGCCTGCCGCCAGCGTTCGTCCTGAGCCAGGATCAAACTCTCAGATTGAGGTTTGATACTCAACTCGTTACTGACGTACTTGTCGCAAGACCAAACCTGTTGTTCAGGGTATGGTCTTGTTTTAGAAACGTCAGCAAGCTGAGTTCAAAGGATAATGCTAAAAAGCATTCGCCAAGGCCCCGTCGCCCACGTTTCTCTTTCTCGTTCCAAATTTTCAAAGAGCTGCTAAAAGCAAAGAAACCGCCTCTAGCGACAACCCATTTGGCCTGTCAATCACCAACACATTTCAATATTTGCTTTTACTTTTCAGTACTTGCAAACACTTCTTTGTGTCGCCGAAGAGGTGGGGAATAAAGATCCTTATCTCTTCAGTCAACACCAATTTTTGACTTTTTTTCGATGCCAAATCAGATCATAAAATCCAAATTTGAAGGCAAAGAAGCCACTGAACGGGAACTCACGAACCCGGCTTCAGTAGCGCCGTATTGCTGTTGAGAAGATGGTAGATATACATCTCCCGCCAAACGTGCAAGCTTTTTTTTCGAAAAAATCTCAGAAAATCACATATTCCATCCTGAGTGATGGAACCGGCAAGAATTGTAGGGAATTACCCCTTTGATGCGGCGCTTATGGCCCCCTTCAGCAAGGGGGAGACAAAATACCTATCCGCAGTTATCGAATGGCTTCTCTTAAAATTTTCTTACCCAGCGGCAATATAGCTTTTAAGAGCGTTGGCTTCACCTACAGCTTCTTCGAGGCGATATTTCACCACATCCCCAATGGAAAGAAACCCCATAAGGCGGTCATTTTCCACAATGGGCAAATGGCGGATACGCTTATCCGTCATAAGAGCCAGCATTTCATCCACTGTCGCACTGGGGGGTTCTGTGAAAACGTCTTTCGTCATTACTTCAGAAAGAGGCGTTTCACGATAGCCGGTCGGCGCCCCGGCGAGCAGGCGCATAATATCCCGCTCCGAAAGGATACCGTCAATTTTTCCCTGATCGGACATCACCAGGACAGCGCCGATATTCTTTTCCGCCAAAATACCGATGGCGTCGTCTAAGCTAGCATCACTGGTGATGGTGATAACATCTGTTCCTTTTTGGGCTAAAATCTCTTGAGCGCGCATATTCATCTCCTCTTCCCATTTGGGGTCGTCTTACATAGATGATTTCCCATCGCATGGCTTGAAATCATTCATTTATCTCTGGCAATATCCTGCGCTCTTTCGATGGTTTTTCAACCGAAAAAATCAGACGTTTTGCTCTTCCGGGCCAATTGATCAAATAGCGGAAAGGTCAAAAGACCACAGAGATAGCCGAAAATATGCGCCTCCCAGGCGATATTCACCCCCTCCTCCCCGGCCCCCATCCCAAGACCGGTGAGAAGATTAAATCCTATAAAGACAAGTGAAGCCGCCAAAACCGGCCGAGACCATAAGGGGGATAACGCCCCTTGCGTAACCCCATGAGGGAGATATCCCCGCAACGCGAATCGAAACGCAGCCCCCATTAATCCTGAGATTGCGCCCGATGCCCCCACCAAGGGAATAGGCAGCGTTGGGTGCATCAGATAAAACCCAAAAGCCCCCACAATCCCGCAAAATAAGAAGAAGCTTAGAAATAAAGAGATATTGAAATATCGTGCGCCCCTATCGGACTCTTCCGTTGCCAATCGGCGCGCCACCCCTGTCCCAAATATGACCAGCCCGATCATATTGAGCGCCAAATGCATCACCCCCGCATGGAGGAACATATGCCCAAACAAAGGGATCATCAGGACAAAGCTGCTGATGCCCTCCTCTAGACCATAGGAAAACCGAAAGGGGATGAAGCCAAAAAGGAAGCTAATGCGGTTAGATAAGCTAGGCGGCAAAACCCATTGCAAAACAAAGACAACCACCATCGCGCTTAAGAGGAAAGTGATCACCTGAGGAAATAAGAAGATGCGACGGGGGTCAGGCCGCTGATGAGAAAGACCTAAGCTTTCTTCAATCTGCTGACGTCGGGTTGAGGGGCGGTCATTCATGAAGATGAGATAGGCCGTTTTGATGAACTTACCTAGGGCTTATCGTAAGGCAGCAAATAATCTATCCCGCTGAGTAGGCGCGAGCGCACTGACCGGCACCAACTCAAACCCCCGGGCTTCGGCGGTCACCAACCAAGGGCCTAAGACGTTTAAGGTGAGCGGGTAAGGGTGCCCAATGCCAATGGCTTGACCTTCCACCAGCGCAATATGTTCAAGCTGCGCCAATTGTTGCTTGATCATGTCCTCATCCAAACTCGCATAATCGGGATCGATAAACACATCTCGCTGCACGACCCGCGCATATTTGCCCAGCGGGAGGGTTTGAGAGGCGGGGTTCGGGGTGGTCACACTATCAAGGAAATAAAGATTTTTCGCTTTCAGCTCAGACAGCACCAACGCCATGGCTTTCTCATCGGCTGTAAACGCACTGCCCGTATGGTTGTTAACGCCCTTATAGCCCTCTAACTTTGCCATATTTTGCGCCAGGATGGTGTGTAAAGCCCCGTCATCAACGCCTAGGGGGAGCATGTTGGGCCCGGCGTCCTGCACCCGTTCTCGCGGCTCCATCGGTAAATGCAGCATCGCCTCATGCCCCGGCCGCAAGGCATCAAGCATTTCTTGCGCATCCTTGCCGTAAGGGAGAAACCCAACGGTGACCGGCGCGGGCAGATTATTCACTGCCTCAAAGGCTTGCCAGCTTAGCCCCACATCATCGATCACGATGGCAATTTTTGGCTTAGGAGAAACCGGATTGGCTTGACGAGATGGGACGGGGCTGGGCCGGCTAAGACGGGAAGGTGAACGAAGCGACGGTACTGCGTCGGGCGTAGGCGCGAGCCCCTGATCCGTGGTCTTTTGCGGTATCAACGCCTCTATATTATGAGGGGCCTGATCGAAGGCAAGTTCATAGGGCTCATCTTGAACAACGCTTGTTGTTATGGGGGCGGCTTGCGGACGATGGGTCGGTGCCCCTGTGAGAACACCCATGAGCACCCCAGAAAACACGCCGATTACGAATAAGATTGGCCAAGGCAGCCCTTCAGTAAAACGGCGTTTCAGGGCCCTTTTCAGCGCCTCACTCATCTGCTCCAAAACCTCACTTCTCATGCACCGCCCCCTTTTCTATCCGCTTGCCCTAAATACATAGACATAAACTTCGCTTGCACTCTAAATGCGGCATGGTAGGGCAGACCCCTGAGGATTTGCATGATCTTAATCATCGATAATTACGACAGCTTTACCTATAATTTGGTGCATTTGATAGGACAGCAATGCCCTGATCTGGTGGTAAAACGCAATGATGTTTTAACGGTGGATGAGGTTTTTGATCTCTCCCCCACCGCGATTATTCTCTCCCCCGGCCCGTGCACTCCCACCGACGCTGGCATCTGTGTGGAGGTGGCCCAGGCGGCAAAGGCAAAAAGACTGCCTTTATTAGGCGTCTGTCTAGGACATCAGTCCATTGTGCAAGCCGCGGGCGGCACCATCATTCGGGCACGCCGATTGATGCATGGCCGAACCAGTGACGTATGCCACCAAAATGAAACCATTTTCAACAACATCCCCTCCCCCTTCACCGCGACGCGCTATCACTCCCTTGTGGCACAAAGAGAGGGGTTGCCAGAGGATATCCATATCCTTGCAGAGGCAGAGGATGACGGGGAAATCATGGCTTGCCGATGGGGCGATGCCCCCATATGGGGTGTACAATTCCACCCTGAGAGCATTGCGTCGCAATATGGCGAGACCATGATAGCTAACTTTCTCAACACAGCTGGTTTAGGAAGACAAGCCGCATGACCTCCGATTTTACTTCTTTGCTGACAGCAGCGAGCACGGGTCGTCCCCTTTCTGCGGATCAAATGCAACATGCCATGACCCTATTGCTGGGCGGCGATGTGGACCCTGTGCAGGCAGGCGCTTTTTTAATGGCGCTAAAGGTGCGGGGAGAAACCACTGATGAAATCGCCGCCGCTGCCACCGCCATGCGGGAGGCCGCCATAGGTTTTGACGGACCTGAAGATGCTATAGACACTTGCGGCACCGGCGGAGATGGTGCGAATACTTATAATATCTCTACAGCCACCGCTATTTTGCTCAGCGCGTGTAGCGTACCCGTGGCAAAACATGGAAACAAGGCTGTTAGCTCCGCCTCGGGGTCATCGGATGTCCTCACCGCCCTTGGGGTAAATGTGGCAGCGGGCCCTGATCGCGCGAAAGCCTGCTTAAAAGATATTGGCTTGGCTTTTTTGTTTGCCCCCCACCATCACCCGGCGGTCCGCCATGTGGCGCCCATCCGCGCCGCCCTTGGGGTACGGACGTTATTTAATCTGCTGGGCCCTCTCACTAATCCTGCCAAGGCAAAGCGCCAATTACTAGGTGTTTATGACAAAGCCTTGGTGAGGCCCATTGCGGAAACCTTAAATGCCCTTGGCACAACCCGCGCCTGGGTGGTGCATGGGGCAGATGGGCTCGACGAACTCACCGTCACAGGCCCCACCTATGTGTGTGCCCTTGAGGATGGAAAGCTTAGAGATTTTACGGTCACCCCTGAAGAGGCAGGCTTGTCTCAACATACTGCAAGAGATCTTGTGGGCGGCGACGCCGATACCAACGCCCAGGCGATGCATGAGCTTTTTGCCGGCACTCCATCTGCCTATCGTGACGCTGTGGTCCTTAACACCGCTGCAGGTTTGGTCGTTGCTGGCGCTGAAAATGATCTTGCCAAGGCGGCACGGCGCGCGGAAGCCGCATTAGATGAGGGCCGCGCCGCAGCGAAGTTAAACGCCTTTGTTGAGTATACAAATAAATGACAATTCTAGACGATATCATCGAGTATAAAAAAACCGAGGTGGCCCAGGCCAAAGCTGAACGGGGGCCCGCTGCCATTGACAGGGAAGCGCGGGAGGTGGGGGGCCTTCGCCCCTTTGAAGACAGCCTCACAAAGGCAGCAATGGATGGTTTTGGGTTAATCGCCGAAATCAAAAAAGCGAGCCCCTCAAAGGGGTTGATTCGTGAGGACTTTCACCCCGCCACCTTAGCGGAAGCCTATCAAAAAGGCGGCGCGGCATGTCTCTCCGTCCTCACCGACACCCCTGCCTTTCAGGGGCATCCGGAGTATCTTAAAGAGGCACGTCAGGCTTGCGATCTGCCGGTGTTACGGAAAGACTTCATGGTTGATCCCTATCAAATGGGTCAAGCGCGCCTATGGGAGGCGGATGCGGTACTGTTGATTATGGCGTGCCTGTCGGATGATCAAGCAAGAGAACTTTACGCCGCCGCGCGGGAATATGAGCTTGATGTGTTGATCGAGGTGCATGATGAAGAAGAGCTAGAGCGGGCCCTGGCCCTGCCCGGCGGCTTGCTGGGGGTGAATAACCGCAATCTTCACACCTTTGAAACGGACCTTGCCGTCAGCGAACACCTAGCCAAGCTCGCCGGTGATCGCCCTATCGTGGGGGAAAGCGGCATTGCGAGCCATAGCGACTGTTTGCGACTATCAGACAGTGGTATCCGCCGCTTTTTGGTGGGCGAGAGCCTAATGCGCCAACAAGATGTCGCCACCGCGACAAAGCAGTTGTTGGAAGGATAAATGTCATCCTAAAACCGGCACAGCCGGTGTCTGAGATGACATGACGTCATATGAGTAAATTTTCCCCTGCCTGACCGAATGCATGGCTTTATCACTTAAAGTTGTTGACGCCCCAATAGAACAAGCATAGAACGATCACGATTTGTTCTAGAGCCCTTTGAACGACTTCAGTGTCGCTCATGGCCTATATAATATTGTTTTGTCACGCATTCGGCGGAAAAAGGTTGGTATCATGCTCACTGCGAAACAGCACGCCCTGCTTATGTTTATTCACGAGCGGATTTTGGAAACAGGGGTCTCCCCCTCTTTTGAGGAAATGAAAGAGGCGCTGGACCTAAAATCTAAGTCCGGCATTCATCGGCTGATTACAGCGTTGGAAGAACGCGGGTTTCTCAAACGATTGGCGCATAAAGCGCGGGCCCTTGAAGTAGTGCGGCTCCCTGAAACGGCCACCTTGGGGGATGTACAATCCACCGGCGCTTCGACGAAAAAGAGTCCTGCAAAGACAAAATTTGTGCCGGAGGTGATTGAGAACCCCTCCCCTCCCGCTCCCCCCTCAGCGGACGGCGTAGAAGAAATTTCTGTTCTTGGCCGGATTGCGGCGGGGACCCCCATTGCGGCGATCCAACACGAACAAGCGCGGGTGCCCGTCCCCCCCTCTATGCTGCGGGGCGGGGAGCATTTTGCCCTAGAGGTGCATGGTGATTCGATGATCGACGCAGGGATCCATGATGGGGATACCGTGATTATTCAGCGCTGTGATGATGCCTCCACGGGGGAGATTGTGGTAGCGCTCATTGAAGATGAGGAAGCCACCCTCAAACGTATTCGGAAAAAAGGGAACTCCATCGCGTTGGAAGCTGCTAACCCTGCCTATGAAACCCGCATTTTCGGCCCCAACCAAGTAAAAGTTCAGGGCCGTCTTACGGGTCTGTTACGGGAATATTAAAGCGCGGCATTTCCAAGGACTAAACAACAAAGGCGCTTTGAGCATCAGTTGAATTTTACGTCATCACCTGATCCTCTTGTGAAAAGACATGCAGTCATTCATCTTGTGACCGTAAGTGGATGAAACCTTACATTCCAAATTGCCAAGCAAGGGAGACTTTATAGTTCCGGCCCGGCTCTGATACGCCTTCAAAAACGCGCTCATAATCCTCATCAAAAACGTTATCAACACCCAGATCAATCCGAAGGCCATCAATCAGGTTCGGCCGCCAGGTGGTGTAAAGATCCACAACGGTATAAGAGTCTCGCTCTTCGACAATGTTAAATCCGCCGCCCATCGCCGCTTCGCGCCGTTCAAAATCACGAGCATATTGCAAGCGACTGCCGAGGGAGAGATTTTGGTCTGGAAATTTCCAAGCGGCATTCATCGAAAACCGGTCGGGCGTTAAGGTGCCGATGTCAGATCCGGTTTCACTATTTTCACCGTCCACAGACGAGAATTGGGCTTGAGCAAATAATCGCTCACTATCATAGCGGAATTCCGCTTCCACCCCATTGATTTCTGCCTTCTCTAAATTAGCTGATTCCGTTGTTCCGCCGGAGCAGGGGAAAAATGTCGGCCCAATGAAACAGGTCGGATCAAACGTAACATCTACAGAAAGGTTGATCAGATCATCAATATCACTTTCAAAATAAGATATTTTCCCCTTAAGGCGATCCCCTTGAGAGAATAGATCCGCAAAATCCCCACTGACCCCCACCTCAAAGGTTTGGGTTTCTTCCGGTTTTAAGTTGGGGTTCGGAATGAAATTATTATTCACAAAGACAAACTGCCCCATCATAGGATTAAAAAGCTGGGGATGGGGCAGAGAGAAGTGAACACCGTTAAGGAAAAGCTCGTTGATAGACGGTGCACGGAACCCCTCTGCATAACTCCAGAAAATACGGAACCACTCATTCGGGCCATAGCTGATGGCAAAACGCGGCGATGTGGCCTCATCCTCATTTTGTTGAGCCGCACTGTCAGACGAGCTCTCAAACCGGTCATAGCGCACCCCGGGGATGACAATTAAATCGCCCGGCAACCCAAGGGGGGATTGCACTGTCATCTCGGCTTGCGCGAACAGGCCTGTAAACTCCGCCTCACCGTTGGGCACCCCTCCTCTTAAATTGTCATTGGTTTCAGAATCTGTCCCCACTTGTTCATCTTTATAAAGATCAGCACCAACGGTGAAGATGACGTTCGTTTGCCCAAACTCAAATCGGCTGGCATTTCTAGCGCTCACCCCAGTGGTTTCAATATCCCGTAAAGTGGTGCGGGGAATGGTTGCATCAAATTCATCCACGGAGGAAGTCGTTTGATAGGCAATAATCGTTGTGTCGACCCAAGGCGTATCGGGGGTATATTGAAGCTGCGCACGAAAGGTATCACTTTGCACGTCCTTTTCCACATCCCGGTCCAAAAGACTATTCCCTGTCCCCAATGTTCCTTGGCCGTTATTTGGCTCTAAGGCTGTATTGGTGAAGCGCTGCCACGACCCTTCTAGCCGTAAGTCATCGGTAAATTGATATCCTAATTTCACCAATGCATTTTGAATGTCATCATCGGAGGGAAGATCAGCACCAGACCCTAATTTAATATCGCCCGACTGCCGAATGCCGATATTTGCAATGGCATCAAAATCCCCTTGGCGGGTAAAGGCGGTCAACGAGGCAAGATATTCCTCATTCACACTTTGATAGCCCAACCGGGTACGGACGCCCCAGGTCTGATCATCCTGCAACAGATCATCAGCGTCTACGGTTTCTAAGGCCAAAACGCCGCCCACCGCGCCAGATCCATAAAGCGCTGAAGCAGGTCCCCTAACAATTTCTGCTGAGCTGATAAGGTCGGGGTCAATAAAAAACCGTCCGTCATGGGCGGAAATGAAAGATTGCCGCGCCCCATCCAAGAGGATGAGAATATTCTCGCCAGATAATCCACGGATCGCAGGGGCCTCCCCCGTCCGGCGGGGGCCCCCTGAAAATTCGACCCCAGGCACATCCCTTAATATATCTGAGAGGGTGGAGGGGATGATCGTGTCAATCAGCTCCCGATCAATCACCGTCACCTGGCCTGGATAGTCCAAAACCGGCATGGGGTTGGTGGTGCTGTAAACGGTGATGAGATCCCGTTGATCCCACTCTTGCATGTCGACCTCAGAGAAATCCTCTGAAGATGCACTTTGCGTTTGCGCGTAAGACAGTGACGGCGCCATAAGCGCCACCATGGCGGCACTAAATTTTAGGCGGTGGGTAAAAGTTTTTGATTGCATCATAAGCCCCTTGTCCGTTATGAAAGTGATTATTAAGATCATATGACAGAGAAAATTATAAATTGCAATTCAGAATCTTTTGCATTTTAAATTTAATAACGAGGGAGATCTCATCTTGGCTTCATGCTTACTAAAACGAATTGGCCCCAAGCGAATTGGCATTGCCTTTGGCCTC
>JBCCMT010000055.1:0-9238 GCA_039026195.1 Pseudomonadota bacterium
ATTTCTTATTCACACAAGCTTTCGCTGAATATGAATTTGAAAATGGCCATACCCTTTCAGGTAGCTACTCTAGAACAAAAAATAGCTTCGATCTAGAATGGTCTTTGCCGAATGGTTTTGTTAATTTAGGAGCTGGCTTCGGTGATTTCCCGAATTTCACCCCAGGTACTCCTGGTTTTGCTGTTTTAGATAGTGCTTCGATCTTTAAAGATGTTGTCGAAACTGAAACCAATTATGCTGAAATTCGCTATGCTGGTGATTTCGACATTAATGAAAATGTAGCGCTTGATTTCATTGTTTCTGGTGAATGGTACGATTTTGAGAATGTGGGAGAATTCTATCCCGTTAATCGAGATGCGTTTCCCGATACATTTTCTCTGATTGATCTAATATATTTAGGTGGTAATCCATTTGCACAGTCAGAATTGTTCCCGCCTGCTGGTAACTTTGGCGATGTGCAAAGTGAAATCTATTCTCTCTCATTCTTATTCAGCTTGGACTTATATGAGCGTTTGAGAATTAATGGTGGTGTTCGTCACGATGACCGTGAAGGCGTTGATGGTTTCCTATCAGATGATCCAGAAGAAGTTGCAAACTTTGAAAGTGATAATCAAAGCTATTCTGGTTCTATTGCTTTTGACATAACAGATACCATCACAGCTTATTATGCTTATGCTGAAGGGTTTGAGTTTGTTAACGAACTTCAATGTGATGGTAGCACAGCGCCGCCAGAAGAAAACGAATCCCATGAACTTGGCTTGAAATGGGAACCTAATCCAAACCTTCTTGGCAGTATTGCTTACTTTGATAACGAAGCAATTAATGGTCTTATTGAAATTGATTGTCCTCCAAATTCAGCGAACCCAACAGGTTCGGTTCTATCGGATGCTCAACAAACTGGTGAAGGTGTCGAACTCGAAGTTGTAGGTTCAATTACACCGCAGTGGAACATTGCTGGTGGTATTTCTTACATTGACGATGCCTTCGAATTTGACATCTCAGGTACACCAGAGTTTTCCGTAAACTTCTTTACCACCTATGACTTCGCTGAAGGTAGTGCTCTAGAGAAATTTGCTGTCGGTGGTGGTGTACGTGCCGCTTATGGTCGTAGCCTTGATGATGTTAGAAGCATTGATATTGATGCTATTCCAGATAATATCCAATCAATTAATGGCACTCCTCTATCAGAAGCAATTGATGCAGATGGTAATTTACGATTTGATCGTTTCACAGATGATATAGATAACTATATTCTTGTCGACGCTCTAGTATCTTACGATCTCACTGATGCTATACAGCTTAGACTGAATGCAAGAAATCTCTTTGACGAATATTATCTAAGAAGATTATACGCAACAACTTCTGGTATGGTACCAGGTGAGCCGCGTACATTCCTCGCAACGATTGACTTCGACTTTTAAGAAAAGCTTTTCTTAAGATCAAAAACAGATACCCGGCATTTCGATGCCGGGTATTTTTGTATTATTAGCTCTATGCTGATTTTGCAAACACGGACGTAAACCCTTCCGGTTTGACCACAAATGTTGAACAGCTCAGCTTATCAATCATGTCCTCAGCGGTGTTGCCGATGAAAAGACCTGGCAGGCCACTTCGATTGGCACTGCCCATAATCAGCAAATCGAGATCTTCCTCAGCCACGGTTTTGGGAATGATAAACCGGGCATCCCCCATCACCAGCTTAGGGATAAAGCGAAGATTTTTCCCCTTCAGCCGCTTTTCTGTTTCTTGGATGAAGCCATCTAACCATTGGGCCGTCACATCCTGCCATTCATCCACATAAGATTGGATATCGGCGGGCGAAAGGCTGGCCCGCGGATGCTCTAAAAAATGAACGCCCACGGCGGACCAGGCGTGGATAAGCTGAATGTCTTTCACCCCGAACCGAACCGCTAAATCACTCGCATAATTCAGGAGTGACGCGGCGAGGAGTTCTGCCTCCGCCTTATGGGGGGCGGTACTGACATTATCGATCGCGACGGCAATGCGTTTATGATCATGACGTTTTTCTGATCGAATGATCCAAACAGGGATAGGAGATCTTCGAATGAGTTTTTTCTCTACCGCGCCAAAAACAGGGGATTTCTCGCCAATATTGCGATCAGCTGACTTAATAATAATGTCCGCATTATGTAATAGGGCAACTTTGATGATCTCATCGGAAATGCGGCCGGCAGCAAATTGGACATCAATGTCCCCCACAAGGCCTGCTTTTACATAGTCAACCCTATCCCTTAGATCCGCCAGCATTGATTTTTCAGCATCCTTCGCCACCGAAGCCATTTTAGGGTTCAGCATGTGGGGGCTAAGTTGCGGGGTGACCCCTAAAAGGGTAATTTTCGTGGCATGGTCTTCCGCCCACTGAGAGGTAATTTGGCGTAAACTCTCCACATGGTCATCGTGATCAATCGCAATTAAAGCATGTAAGTTGGGCATGGGCGCACTCCGTCATGGCGGTTGAGGCCAGCCAACCGCGTCAAAAAGTATCACCTCTATTTATGAGAGCTTTTTGATTGTTTCGACAGAGTAGTTCAGAAATTTTGATCGGAAAAACCGATCTATAAGGCCGCTATTGTTTCCGCGCTAGGGATCGAGCTTGCTGTAAGGTGGGGGCGCCGCCACTGGAAAGGACCCCATTACGATAGATACGCCCCATGGTGGTCACTACATAGGCAACCACACATAAGAGCAACAGGGTGGCCCCCATAATCTCCCATAGAGGCGGGTCCGCGCTAATGCGCATCATCACCGCATAGGGGGTATAAAGCGGAATCCATGTGAAAATCTTGGCAATAAGCCCATTGGGGTCCTGAATCACCAATTGCAAAAAGGGAACAGGCAAAACTAGCAATATGGTCAGGGGCCCCACAAAACTTTGCGCATCTTGGATCGAATTACTCATGGCCCCAACGGCCAAATAAATGGAGGCAAATAAAAGATATCCCACCACAAAATAAAAGAAGAAAAGCGGGATAAGGGGGGAGGAGAAAAGCACTGTATAAAGGGCATCTGTCAGCTGGCTGCCCCCGGCTAAAAACAGCCCCGCAAATCCTAAACTGAGTAATAGGGCGGGGATTGTCATCCCCACAAAGGCAAGGCCCACCAGCTTCCCCACCATAAGTTGTGTGGCCGACACCGAGGACAGCAGCACCTCGATAATTTTGTTGGACTTCTCTTCAATGGTGCTCGTCAACAACATCCCCCCCACCGTGGTGATCATCAGAAGAAGGGCATAGGCCAGGATAAGGGGAATATAGGTCTCGGCAAGGTCCGCTGTGCCCACAAGGGCGCCATCACCATCCGCCTTATAGGGTTCTGCCGTGACGCTTAAGGCTTCGATATCGGTGATACGGGCCATCGCCACCCCTTCTTGTGCATAGGCCGCTGAACGAACCGACTGGCTTAAGCTACGCTCAATGAACCGCATCAGCTCTTGGTCCACCAGATTATTGGTCCAAAACTGAACGGGGGTATCTGCGGTAAAGTTTTCAGGAATGACCACCACCGCGAATAAGGCCGCCTCGCTTCCCTCTAGGTCTTTTTCGCCGTTCAGATAAGGGAGGAGGGGGCCGACCCCAGACACAGGCCAGTGGGAGGTGGAGGCGTCATTCAAGGGCGTTGGTACCCTGATAAATCGCGGCCGAATAGGGGGCATTTCACTGGCGCCGGGCCGTAAATAAGGCGCGGCTGCGGCGTTGGCGGCTTCTAACCCCCCTGTCTTTACCCATGCTTCTTTACGTTCTCGTGTCACTAAGTCTGCGCGAAAGGGAGGCTTAAGGGGGGATAGATTGCCTGACAGATTTTCGACATGAACGGCCGTATACGCATCCCAAGCGGTGATCTCCTGTTCCAACCGTGACCGTTTTAAAGCCGCATCAATAGCCTTTTCGTAGCGTCCATCTTGGTCCAACACGATGAAGGGCCGAATGGGGGAGGCTTTTTCATTCACAAACCCCGCCACCAGGCCAAGCCCCATCGCCGCCGGCAGGATGAGGAGGAAGAGCAAAAACCCCCGGGTAAAGACATATTTCCGATACTCATGGGCAATAATCAAAAACAGGGTTCTCATCTGCTCTCTCCTGTTTGGGTGTCTGCCCCAGCCAAGCGGAAGAAAATATCGTGTAGGGAGGGAGTTGCTTCGCCAAAAAATTCCACGCGGATATTTTGCTGAAGGCAGGCGCGTAAAATTTCTTGCTTGTTCGCCATGGGGGCTACTACTAACGCATACTGACCTTTGTCTTGGGCAATAATGTCGGTAATTTCTGGCATATTTAATAAAGGCAAGGGGTCATCCGGTGTTTCTAAAATTAATACTGGCTCATCGGTGGATTGGGCCTCAGCCAAGGTGCCTTCAAACACCTTTTGACCTTTGCGCAACATCAAAAAGCGATCACATAACCGCTCCGCATGTTCCATCACATGGGTGGAGAAAATGATGGTCCGCCCCTGATTGCGTAGCTCTAGGATCATATCCTCCAACACCTGTTGATTAACAGGATCGAGCCCGGAGAAAGGCTCATCTAGGATGAGGAGCTCAGGTTCATGGGCCACGGTGGATAACAACTGAACCTTTTGGGCCATCCCCTTAGATAAGGCCTCAATTTTACTTTTGGCAAAAGCGCCAAGGCCAAACTCTTCAAGTAAAGCATGAGCCCGCTGTTTGGCTTTTCGGGCGGATACGCCTTTGAGTTGCGCGAAATGGGTAATGGCCTCATAGGCGCGCATCTTGCGGTACAAACCCCGCTCCTCAGGGAGATAGCCAATACGTTTTCGCACCTTACGGGGGGAAGGGCTGCCCAAAACGGTGAGGGTACCCGCCGTTTGGGGCACAATATCCATGATCATCCGCAAGGTGGACGTTTTGCCTGCCCCATTCTGACCCAAAAAGCCGTAAATCTCCCCCTTTTCGACTTGGAAGGAAAGATTTTGAACAGCGGTGAAATCACCATATTGTTTAGTGATATTCTCAACAATAAGCGGGAAGTCAAAAGAATTGGATCCGCGTCGCATAGTGCCCTAGCATTCAAATTGAAACTTGAGCCCAATTCATCGCAAGGAGCCCGCCAAAGTCGCGTTTTGGCCGCATTTTGAAAGGCGAGCAATGAAAATTTAGAGCATCGCGCCGAAAAGCATGGCCCAGACCCCGACCGGGGTGTACGCGGTTTTCGGCAAAAAGCGATGCGAAATCAGAAGACTATAGCGAGGGTGTGAGTGTAAACGAACGTCCGATGCTATAGTGACTTTTGCTATACCCACGCGGCTAAATCGTCGAGGGCCCGGGCGGTCATCAGCCGTTTTTTGGCCCGGCCTTTTTCTTTGCCGCGCAACCGGTTCCCCTCGGCATCCCGCGAAGGGGCCGTCATCTCAGGGAAAAGACCGAAATTCACATTCATCGGCTGGAAGGAGCCTTTGCCGCCATCCACATGCCCTTCGGTAATATGATAATGCAGCGCCCCTAAGGCCGTAGTCCGCGGGGGCAGGGAGAGATCTTGCCCCATGGCTTCACAGGCCGCAAAGCGCCCGGTGAGAAGGCCGATGGCTGCACTTTCAAGATACCCTTCCACCCCGGTGATTTGCCCGGCGAAGCGTAAACCCGGGCGTGTTTTTACCGAGAGGTCTTGGCCTAATAATTTTGGGCTATTGAGAAATGTGTTGCGGTGAATCCCGCCGAGCCTCGCAAACTGTGCCTCCTCTAAGCCGGGGATCATCCGAAAAATATCCGCCTGCGCCCCATATTTAAGCTTCGTTTGAAAGCCCACCATATTATAAAGGGTGCCCAGCGCATTATCTTGCCGCAATTGGACCACCGCATGGGGTTTCACATCCGGTTGATGCGGATTGGTCAGCCCGACAGGCTTGAGCGGCCCAAAGCGTAATGTTTCCCGGCCCCGCTCGGCCATCACCTCCACCGGAAGGCAGCCTTCAAAATAAGGGGTATTTTTCTCCCATTCTTTAAATTCGGTTTTCTCCCCTGAAATAAGGGCATCTAAAAAGTCATTATACTGTTGTTCTGAAAGGGGGAGGTTGATATAATCTTTTCCTGTCCCGCCAGGACCGGGCTTGTCATAGCGCGATTGAAACCACGCTTTGTCAAAATTGATGCTCTCTTTATACAGAATGGGGGCAATGGCATCAAAAAAGGCAAGCTCTTCCTCCCCCGTAATGGTTTTAATCTCAGCGGCCAACGCTCCAGAGGTAAGGGGGCCGGTGGCGATGATCGCATTGGTGCCCGGGGCGGGCAGGGCTGTGATCTCTTCTCTTTTGATAGTAATGCGCGGATGGTCCCCTAAGGCTTTTGTGACCGCCGCGGAGAACCCTACGCGATCCACCGCAAGGGCACCCCCGGCAGGGACCTGATGGGCGTCTGCGCATCTTAAAATGATGGAGTTGGCGCGCCGCATTTCTTCATGGAGCAAGCCCACAGCATTGGTGGTTGCATCATCGGACCGAAAAGAGTTCGTACAGACCAGTTCCGCCAAGCCTTCCGTCTCATGGGCCTCGGTCATGCGAACGGGGCGCATTTCGTAAAGAGTGACATGCTGCCCGGCTTCAGCCGCTTGCCATGCCGCCTCTGAGCCGGCCAACCCCCCGCCAATAATAGTGATATCTGTCATGGAAGGGCATGTAGAGGGTTTTTAAGAAGGGGGGAATAGACAGGGGTCATTTTGCCCTATACCCTGCAAGCTTTGTGGGTTTGTAACGGCGGGGTGATGCCAGTGACCAAATCAACCTTGCCGGTGATGCAAGTCATTTATGAGGCATTGGGGTTTGCTTTTCGCCGTTTTGGCACAGCGCTGCGGGTGGCGTGGCTTCCCATTAGTCTTCTGATGCTGCTTCATATCATCAGCCTTCAGCTTGGACTGGTCGGGCCGATGCAGGGTCTGTCCACCAATTTACGGCTGGAGCCTGGGTATATTTACAAATTTGCAGAAGCGCTTTTTTTGGTGAACCCCACATTGATTGTGACGATGGGCATCGCCGCGATCCTTCAGGCAAGTTATATTGTCCCGCTTATTCGGTATGCGGCAAATGGTACACCGCCCCCCCATCATACGATGCAGCTGTCCTTTGGCGGGGCGCATATCAAATATATTCTTGCCAGTTTAGCGAGCTTTGCCTTGATTGTGATTATTGCCCAAACGCTAGTGGCCCTTGGCTCCCAATGGATGAATGGGACCGTGGTGCCCACCTTATTGACGGAGCGAACCATCTTTATGGAGAACAGCCTTCATGCGGTGGAGACAGAACAAGTTTTTAAGGGATTTAACCTCGTCTTACACCAAATTGACATGTTTTTCTTCCGCATAGGGCTCAATCTGAAAGCGATGGATGGGGTGATGCTTCTCATTATTCTGCCCCTGGCGGGATATGTGATGCTTCGCCTTTTTCCCTACCCCTTTACCGCTGCGAGCCATCAGGGCGGGGAGGAGAAAACCTCCCTTGATCAAGCCCTCGATGTGACGAAGGGGTGGAATATATTTCCGCTTTTAGGGGTGATGGGGGTGTTTGTGACCATTCACATCCTCACCCTTATGTTGTTTTGGGCGGCGCTCCAGTTTTTCAACTTTGCCATTTTGGGCTCGGAAGTTGCTATTGCTGGGTTTGAGCGTTGGGCCATGACCCAAACCATTGCCCCGGTCTTAAGGGGCGGCTTGGCCCTATTGTCCGTGGGCCTGATTGTCAGCTTCACAGCCTTTGTTGCAGCCCTTCAGGCGGGGCTGGGCGGGGCGTTGGTTCGGCAAGCCCGCGCCTAAGCTTGTGCCTTTTCATTCCAAACGGAGGGGGCCAATTCCACACGATCACGGCCGTTTTTCTTAGCCTCGTAAAGCGCCTTATCCGCCCGTTCGAGCGCAGGTTGAATGCTTGTATCCCCGTCAAAGGGCTCACTTACCCCAAGACTAATCGTAATATTAAACGGCCCTGCGGGGCTTAAAAATTGAAGTTTCTTAATGTCATGCCGTAACCGGTTAGCAAGCATGGCGGCGGTGGCAGGGCCGGTTTCAGGGAGCACGAGGGCAAACTCTTCCCCGCCCAATCGGCCGATCAAATCTTCTTCTCTTACGCCCTTGACCAAGGTTTGGATGAGCTTTTTCAACACCTCATCACCGGCATTATGACCGTGTACGTCATTCACTTGTTTAAAGTGATCGATATCTAGCATGAGGACAGAAAGCTCAAGACCATGCCTGTTGGCGCGGCGAACTTCCTTCTCTGAAAAGCGAAAAAACGCTCGACGGTTCAGCGCCGTGGTGAGGGGGTCGGTCATGGCCAGATCGTAAAGGGTGCACTTATCCTCTTCAGCTTCGATCAAATCCCGTACCGCATATCGGCCCGCACTGCGCAGACAAATTTCTGCGCTTAACAGACCTGCAAAGCTTTCAACGATTTTCAACTCATCTGTTGACATGGTTCGGGGTTGGTTATCCATCACGCAAAAGGTGCCAAGGCGTTTCCCATGGGGATCTCGCATGGGGACACCGGCGAAAAACACAACATTTGGCTCGCCCGTCACCGCAACCTCATGGGCGAACTATTCTTCTTTTCTGGTATCTTCCACCATGAAGGAGGCATCAGACAGCTGGGCATGGGCACAAAAGCTTTGCAGCCGCTCCATCACATGGGGGGCGATGCCTTCAGATGACTGAAACCATGCGCGATACCGCTCATTCAATGCTGCCATCACCATCGGCACACCGAGCACCAAAGACGCAGTTCTTGCTGTATGATTCGTGTCAAAATCATTCGATCCATTGAGGATCTGATATCGTTGAAGAACTTCTGATTTTTGCTGTTCAAATCTCGGAAGGGGGTAGGTAATCACAGGTAAAAATCCCTCATACACAACAAAGTGCAGATATAGCTGGAAAATGTTACTGTGAGGTTATGGAAAATAAGACAGCTTGATTTTTCGTAGAATAATTAATCCTGTCCATAGGGCTAATCGGGAGAAGGTATCGTGAAAATATATCCCTATCATGTTTTACGCAGGCTTTTTTAAAGCCAAGATAGCCTCATTGATGCCCTGTAAGGTCAAGGGGAACATTTGCTGGCCTATCAATTGTTGGGTCATGGAAATAGACGGGACATACCCCCAACGATCTTTAGGGATAGGGTTCAGCCACACCATGCGGTCAAAATGGGTTCTGATCCTTTCCATCCATTGTGCCCCTGGCTCTTCATTAAAATATTCCACAGACCCCCCGGGCACGGTGATTTCATA
>JBCCMT010000056.1:0-9230 GCA_039026195.1 Pseudomonadota bacterium
CCGGATCAAATCTTCATCCAATGGCTTGGCAAAGCGGGCATCCGCCACCGTAGCGGAAAGCCCACGAGAGGCTAAAAGGTCAGCCGCCTTTAAAGTCTCGCCCAATCGTCCGCCATAGGAGAGAAGGGCAATGCTCGTCCCCTCCCGCAAAATGCGACCTTTGCCGATTTCAAGGAAGGAGGCCTGGTCGGGCAGCTCCACCCCTAGCCCCTCCCCCCGCGGAAAGCGAAAGGCTATGGGCCCTTCATCAAACTCAGCGGCCGTGTGGGTCATATGCACAAGCTCTGTCTCATCCCCAGCAGCCATCAGTACCATGCCGGGCAGACAGCCCAAATAAGCAATATCAAAAGCGCCCGCATGGGTGGCGCCATCGGCACCCACAAGGCCCGCCCGGTCCATGGCAAAACGCACTGGCAGCCCTTGCAAGGCCACATCATGGACCACCGAATCATAGCCCCGTTGTAAGAAGGTGGAGTAGAGCGCGGCGAAGGGCACCATCCCTTCTGCGGCAAGCCCTGCGGCAAAGGTCACTGCATGTTGCTCCGCAATGCCCACATCAAAGCTGCGGTCGGGGAATTCCTTCATGAATTTGTCAATGCCCGTACCCGACGGCATGGCGGCGGTGATGCCAACCACTTTGTCATTAACCTTGGCCTCTTTAATCAACTGGCCGGCGAACACAGACGTGTAGCTAGGGGCATTAGACTTCGCCTTTTGCTGTTTACCGGAGACCACGTCAAATTTCGACACGCCGTGATATTTATCGGCGGCCGCCTCTGCAGGTTCATACCCCTTCCCTTTTTGCGTCACCACATGGACGAGGACAGGGCCATCGGTCAGCTCCCGGACATTTTCGAGGACGGGCACCAAATGATCCATATTATGACCATCGATGGGGCCCACATAATAAAAGCCAAGCTCCTCAAACAAAGTACCCCCGGTCATCAGCCCACGGGAGAATTCCTCCACCTTCGCCGCGCCCTTATAAAAGCGGTGGGGGAGATTTTTCGCTAGCTGCTTCGCCAGATTGCGGAAGCCATGATAAGTGTCAGAAGACGCCGCCCGGGCCAAATAGGCACTCATCGCCCCCACGGGCGGGGCGATGGACATATCATTATCATTTAAAATAACCGTAAGCTGCTTGCCGCGATCCCCGGCATTGTTCATCGCCTCATAGGCCATGCCGGCGGACATGGACCCATCGCCAATCACCGCCACGATGCGATTGTCGTCACCGCGCAAGTCTCGCGCCACCGCCATGCCCAAGGCCGCCGAAATCGACGTTGCCGCATGGGCCGCACCAAAGGGGTCATATTCACTTTCAGACCGTTTGGTAAACCCGGAGAGGCCATCCTTTTGGCGGAGCGTGCGGATCCGGTCACGGCGCCCTGTTAAAATCTTATGGGGATAGCATTGATGGCCCACATCCCAGATCAGCTTATCTTCAGGGGTATTGAAGACATAATGAAGGGCCGTGGTCAGCTCCACCACGCCGAGCCCCGCGCCCAAATGCCCGCCTGTCACAGATACGGCATCAATCACCTCAGCCCGTAATTCATCCGCGACTTGGCGGAGATCCTCCCGCTCCAACTTGCGTAAATCTTCGGGAAAAGTAATTTGATCCAAAATAGGCGTTTTAGTGGGCATTTGATGTGCCTTCCATATTATCTCTTAAAGCAAACCGCCTTAAATCTATATTGGCAGTTTGCTTTGCATTTTTTATTTGTCGCGTCGCGAAAAGCCAAAACCGATTCTCACTTTTGGCGCCACGCTCTAACAATATGTTTCTTCTACAGGGCATAAGGCAAGAAAAAGGTGCGTTTGCGACCCCTTTTGGATGTGTTTTCGTCGAGATATACCCAGCGTTGCCTAATCAAACTGCGCCGCCTCAACCTTGGGGCGGCCTTCGCCATCCAACACAATTTTCTCGATCTTTTCCCGGGCTGTTTTTAATTTACTTTCACAATGGGTTTTTAAGGCGGCCCCGCGTTCATAGAGAGAGATGGACTCTTCTAAAGCCACCTCCCCACTTTCAAGTTTGGCAATGATGGTTTCTAATTCTGCAAGTGCAGCTTCGAAGGATAAATCTTTAATATCTGACATAAATTACTCTGCAACTTCAGATGTTGGGACAACTTGTAAATCAACGCTTTGCTGTTCATAGACACGCCATGACCAGTAATGGTTGCGCCCCTGGTGATCAACACGAACCCACCCCCGTCGCCGAATATGTTCATCAATCATCCAATTGAGATAACCATGGGCACACAGCAAAACATCACCGCCAGTGGCGGCGTGGGAAATCAATTGATCCGCCACTTTTTTCACCCGTTTCCAAGAATGGATGTGCCCCTCCATGCCCTTTGGCGCATAGCCTAAAAACCAAAAGGTGCGAGAGATCTGGCCCCAACGGGTGGGGTTGAGTTTTAAAAAGGGGACGGGCGGCGCTGGCAAGGGGGCCTCCACAAACACAGGGTCCTGGGGCACGTCACGGCTACTCTTCACAATTTTTTGGGCCGTTTCGATGGCGCGGGGCAGACTCGAGGACAGCACAATGTCACAATTCTCCGCCAGCTTCACCAACGCCTCAGGGGGAGATTCTTCAGGGGCAAGGCCAGCTAAATCATAATTCGCCCACCAATCCCCATATTCCCGGGCTGAGATGCGCACAGTCCGGTCCACGTCCGGCCGACCGTGACGCGCTGTAATGATACGTCCCACCATTTGGGGGGGTGTAGCGGGGGAAGACGCCTCTGGCGAGAAGTTTCGTGTCATAAAGATATAAGATGAGCTTTCGGAACTCGACGCTATCGATTTGCTTAGGTATGAGAGCAAGCTTTAGCAACGCTTTGATCTTTATGTCACCTCCCAAACGTCCGCGGTCTTTCCCTTCAAAAGGTCGAACCTCCCTTAAGGAGGGGCCTTTGTGGATTTATGGCCGTCACGCCGTCGCCGCCGCCCTCCAAAACCCGCATCGGCATCAGCATAAGCTGATCGCCACCAAAAACGCCCTCGATTGGTTAGCGGATCAGGGCCTTGAGATTCCCATTGAGCCAAGCAAGCCGCACCTCATCGACAGTGCATTACCGCCAGGGGCGGTTCACCAGGGGCTGGCCATCAAGGTTAATGCATTGAAAGATGTCGAACTAGAAGATGTTTGTGATGCGAAGAAACCTGGCCCTGTGGTGGTTTTAGACCAGGTCACGGACCCCCAAAATATCGGAGCCCTCTTTCGGGTTGGTGCAGCCTTTAGCGCCCAGGCCATGGTTGCGCAAGACCGCCGAACCCCGCCCCTTTCAGGGCCCCTTGCCAAAGCTGCCGTGGGGGCGATCGAAAGCCTCCCCCTCGTCCGGGTGGTGAATATTGCCCGTAGTTTAGAAGCATTAAGGGAAATTGGTTTTCACACCATCGGATTAGCAGCGGAGGCGGAGACAGACTTGCCTGACTTCCAAACGGATCGTCCCGTGGCCATCGTCATGGGGGCGGAGGGAAGTGGCCTTCGCCCTCTGGTGAAGGACACTTGCGAGAGCCTTATGTCTATTCCCATTAGCGACAGCGTAGAGAGCTTAAACGTTGCCACCGCCGCAGGCATCACCCTTTACGGTCTGGTGGCGCAAAAATCTTCGGCTTAAACTTAGCGTGCTAGCCCATGGTGGAACGATGTTTGGCAACATAGAGTGCATATCCCTGCAACTCATGACCACTCAGTTTGCCATCTTGGTTTGCATCCGCATTTCGAAATTTATTCGTCTGCGCCACAATCCAATCTTCATGACTTAAGGGCGCCCCTTTTTCAGCGTAATAGGCATAATCCCGACGTGCGGCAGTTTCGATAGCGAGGCGATCCTTTGATGTTAAGCGCGGGGCAACCTCTTGGGGTAAAGAAATATGGACAAGGTCCGCCCCCTCAATCGTGACAACACGGGTAAACCGAGCCAGCTCAGCATAGACCAAGGCTTGGCTTGCATATTCTTCCGCATCAAGAAGGTCATTTCGATCTATATCCATCGCCTTGAACCGTGCTGTTGCATCAAGGTGAAGATCCTGCAGGGTCATTTGTGTTGCAGGCCCCCCAAATGCATCGCTGAGTATAAGTGACAAAGGCTTTGCGATACTCACTGTCCCCGCAAAAGCTGCGATCGCGGCCACCATGGAAAAACTTGTTTTGCGCATTTTTCACTCCTCAACATCATCGTGAGGGGAAAACAGCAAAAGAGCGGGGCCTGAATATGACAAGCGCCCGCTCAATTATGAAATTTTGCCCTCAACGGCGCCCTATTGGCGCCACCTTTGGGGGGAGAGCTTCATTAGGTGATAGAAATCACCTGAAGCTCTAAAGTCTTTTTTGGTCGCGCCGGGAGAATCGAATAACCGGTAACCACTTATTCGCCCGGCGCTAGTTTTTTAATTTACCCAACGATTTCGTCGTCGGAGAAGAAAAAAGCAATTTCCTCTTTCGCCGTGTCAGGCCCGTCAGAGCCATGGACGGAGTTGGCTTCAATGGATTCCGCAAATTCTGCGCGTATGGTGCCTGCCTCAGCGTCGGCCGGGTTGGTGGCGCCCATGATTTCACGGTTTTTGGCAATAGCATTTTCCCCTTCTAACACTTGCACCACCACAGGGCCGGAGGTCATGAAGGAGACAAGCTCTCCATAAAAGGGCCGCTCTTTATGCACGGCGTAGAAGTCGCCCGCCTGCTGTTCGGTCATGTGAATGCGCTTAGAGGCCACAACCCGCAAGCCGCCCTCTTCCAATTTGGCAATCACCTTACCGGTGATGTTGCGGCGGGTTGCATCAGGTTTAACAATAGAAAATGTGCGTTCGAGGGCCATGGGGCACTCCCCTTTCGTAATGGTGTTGAAGAGAATTCGATTGAAACTGTCGGCGCTGCGCATATCAACAGGCGCGCTGCCTAGCAAGCCTTAAGGTTAGGGTGTGCCTTTATATTTGCTTCTCTATCTGGTTTTTGCCCTCGTTTATTATTGCAGTTATCCTTAAGCCTTTAAATCCTTATAAACTTGTACTACCTATCATAATGATAGGTTATAAATGTGGTAAAAATGGCTGCGCCAGAAGATGAGCCCGAAAACCTTTCAAAGCCTGTGGCGAAAGCCAAGGTGCGTGAAATCACTCAAAACTCTAGCTGCGTGCTGTTTACATCCCACGCCCTTGAACGAATGAAACAAAGGGATGTGACGACGAGACATGTGATGAATGTTTTGAGAAAAGGCCATATTTATGATGATCCCATATGGAATAATAAACATCAAAATTGGTCTGTAAACATTCTTCAACGCACCGCTGGTGCAGAAATTGAAATAGTGGCGGCGATTGATTGGCCTTCAAAACTAATGGTTGTGACAGTCATCAGAAGGAAAAGCTAGGCATGGAACATGATGCACATCAATATACTGGTTGTGGTTTAGATAACATCTGGCTGATCAACGGTTTTGAAATTACCGAAACAGCTTACGGGGAAGCTGTGTCTTATCGCGATATAGATGGATTACACCGGGCTATCGGTATGTCTATTGCTGAAAGTAACGCGCCTCTCACAGCTGCAGAATTTAAATTTTTAAGACGCGAACTAGATTGGACCCAAAACCATCTAGCAAAACTGCTTTCGGTTGATGAACAGACTGTTGGCCGTTGGGAAAGGGAAGAAGTGGCCCTAACTGGTCCTGCTCAAACTGTTATTCGATTACTCTATCTTACCTATTGCGAAAATAAAAACGTTAAGCGCATAGTGGACGATCTGGCTGCAATTGATAGTTCTCCTATAAACCGTCGGTTCTATTCTTTGGAAAAAGATCATTGGGCATTCGACGAGGCAGCTTAAACATAAGGGCTGACCCTCGGGCCAGAAGCTGCTAACGCGCGCGTCCGATGCTACATATCAATGACCTCACCTACCGGATTGAAGGCCGGATGCTGTTCGACCAAGCCACCGCCATGATTGCGGAGGGGTGGAAGGTTGGCTTCACCGGTAAAAACGGGACGGGGAAATCCACCCTCTTCCGATTGATCCGTGAGGAAATCTCTCCAGACGACGGGGCGGTCACCCTACGGCAAGGCCGACGTATTGGCTGGGTTGCCCAAGAGGCACCGGGCACCAATGACAGCTTGCTCGAGACGGTACTCGCGGCGGATGAGGAGCGTGTAACCCTTCTTGCCAAAGCGGAGGTAGAAACAGACCCTGAAACCATCGCTCATTTGCAAACCCGCCTTGCGGATATTGATGCCTATTCGGCGGAGGCCCGGGCGGCCACGGTCCTCTCCGGGCTTGGTTTCAGCCATGAAGAGCAAGCCAAACCCTGTGCAGATTTTTCCGGCGGCTGGCGTATGCGCGTGGCCTTGGCCAGTGTTCTCTTCTCCCAACCTGATCTCCTCCTACTTGATGAGCCCACCAACTATCTCGACCTTGAAGGCACTGTCTGGCTAGAGGCATATTTGCGGCGTTACCCTTATAGCGCCCTTGTGATTAGTCACGATAGGGAGCTTTTAAATCGCTCCGTCACTCACATTTTGGCGCTGGAGCATGGGAAATTGTCCATCCAGCCCGGCACATATGATGAATATGTGAAACGCCGGATGGAGCAGCGCCGCTTGGCTGAAGCCCAAGCCTCAAAACAAGAGGCAAAGGTGGCGCATATGCAGGCCTTTGTCGACCGTTTCCGCGCCAAGGCCTCAAAAGCCAAGCAAGCCCAAAGCCGCCTTAAGGCCTTAGAAAAACTGCAAAAGGTGGATCTTCCCATTGCCGAGCGGACGACACCTTTTTTCTTCCCCGACCCGAAACCGGTGATGGCCCCGCCGATTGTGCGGCTGGTGGACGCAAACTTAGGTTATGGTGAGACCACGGTCCTGCATAAGCTCAATCTACGGATTGATGATGATGACCGCATCGCCATCTTAGGGTCGAACGGCCAAGGAAAATCCACTCTTGTAAAAGCCATTGCCGGTCGCCTCCCCCCCTTGAGCGGGAATGTATATAACCACAAAAAGCTGAAGGTTGCTTATTTTGCGCAACACCAGCTTGATGAATTACGTCCCAACGAAACGCCTCTTGATCATATTCGCGCCCTGATGGAGGACGCCACAGAGGCTCAAATTCGTACCAAAACCGCCACCTTAGGCTTTGGCCCCGAAAAAGCCGAGGTGAAAGTTGAAAAGCTATCTGGCGGGGAGAAGGCGCGCCTCCTCTTTGGGCTGATTACTTTTCACGGACCCCATTTGATGATCCTTGATGAGCCTACAAATCATTTAGATATCGATAGTCGGGATGCATTAATCGACGCCATTAACGGCTATCAGGGGGCTGTGTTATTAATTACCCACGATGCCCATATCGCTGAGGCCACGGCGGATCGGTTATGGGAAGTCCGTGACGGTCAGGTTTCGCCGCTGGAGGATGATCTCAGCGGCTATCGCGACCGCGTTTTAAATGCCGCGAAAACGCAAAAATTTGACCCTCAGGAAAAAGACCTCGCTTCCAAAACGGTCAATCAAGCGGATCAACGTCGCGCCGCGGCCGCCCGTCGTCAGGCGCTTCAGCCCCTCAAAAAAAAGGTGCAAGCAGCTGAAAAGGCCATGGAGGATGCCGAGGCGGCTTTAGGAAAAATTGATCAAGCCTTGGCGGAACCTGGCCTTTTTGAACAAGATTTAGATAAAGCCACTGCCCTCTCCCAAAAGCGCGCGCGCATCCTAGAAGCTCAACATGCTGCTGAAGAGGCCTGGTTAGATGCCTCCACCGCTTATGAAGAGGCACAATCCATAACTTGACCTTTTTCGCCCAAGATAAAGGTTAATGGACATGGTTTCGCCCCATTTACCTTGCAAGAGCGCGCTTGCGTGGGGCACAACAGCTGATTTTCTGGATTAAACCATCCATTGCAATGGAATGAAAACAGCTTATAACCTTACCGAATGTTTATAAACGATGAGGGATACAATCATGACTAAATCTCAAATTTTTGCAGCACTTCTTGCGTCTGCCGCTTTAACGATCACCGCTTGCAGTCAAGAAGACGCTGATACTGCTGCTGAAGAAACCGAAAATATGATGGAAGACGCGCAGGATTCCATGGAAGATGCTGGCAATTCGATCCAGGACGCCGCTGAAGACGCTGGCAATAATATGCAAGATGCTGCGGATAATACTGGCAATGCTCTACAAGACATGGCCGACGATGCAGGTAACGCCATGGAAGAAGCTGGCAACAACATGCAAGACGCTGCCAATGATGCGAGAGACTCCATGGGTGACATGATGAATGACGCCGGGGATGCCTTAGATGAAGCGGGTCAAAACATGGAAGATGCTATGAATGACGCCGGTGATGAAATGGAAGAAGCCGCAGAAAACGCTGAAGACGAAATGGAAAACGCTCAATAAGCTTTTCTTATCTCGCTTTTTTAAAAACCCTGCATGTGAATGCGGGGTTTTTTAATTTGTCCTCCATAAAATTCATCATGTCTATTCCCCCTTCGCCCAATGCCCTGTAAATCCAGATTTCTGGGAGTTATGCACTCATTCACCAGAGGGTCGCGCCAAAGTTGAAAGTGAGTTTTGGCTTTTCAAAGGCGCGATCAACAGAAAAGTTGATTAAAAAGCCTTTTCGTGGATGCGAAAGGTCTACAATGCAGTAAGGACGACCTCCATGGATATCATTGACCAATTGCTTGCAGATTGGGACAAAGAACGCCCCGATCTTGACCCAAGCGCCATGGCGGTGGTGGGGAGGCTGTTGAATATTGGTCAGCGGTTAGAAAATCGTATTACGGAGCGTTTAAAGCCTTACGGTTTGAACTATTCAGACTTTGACGTCTTGGCAACATTACGTCGATCTGGCTCTCCCTATGAGTTGACCCCGAAGGCGTTGATGCAATCTGTGCTGTTAACCTCTGGCGCCATGACAGCTTTGCTTGAACGGTTAGAAAAACGCGAATTGATCACGCGGGGAACTGATGAAAAGGATCGGCGGGTTCGCACCGCAAAGCTCACTCATCAGGGAAAAGATATTGTTGATCAAGCCATCGGTGAACGGTTTGACGAAGCGCGAGAAGCGATTTCTTTCATGACAAAAGACGATCAAGACAAGTTGGCTAAGACACTGTCATTATTAACATCTCACCTTACGTGAGAAGATACTTAAATCACAATAAAATCGTTACGGTTCGACCTCCCCTTGAGATGTGGCATTAGACCTAATATGCAAATCCCTTTGTGGGAA